>DATCEN010000191.1:0-3627 GCA_036510015.1 Aestuariivirga sp. | reverse complement strand
TGACGTTGGCCGCCAGAAAGTTTCACGCCGCGCTCGCCGACATGGGCTTCCAGCCCGCGCCGTCCGAAGGGATCAATCAGTGTGCTGATGAATTCTGATGCATGGGCTTGGGCCGCTGCGGCATTGATTTCGGCTTCGCTGGCATCGGGCTTGCCATAGCGGATATTATCGCGCACCGATCGGTGCATCAAAGATGTATCTTGCGTGACCACGCCTATTGCAGCGCGCAATGATTCTTGGGCAACGCCCGCAATGTTTTGGCCATCGATGGTGATGGTGCCAGCGCTCACGTCATAAAAGCGCAGCAGCAAATTAGCCAAGGTGGATTTGCCAGCGCCTGATCTGCCGACAAGGCCCACTTTTTCACCGGGCTTGATGACAAGCTTCATGCCCGCGAGAACTTCACGGGAATTCTCAACTTCTTTGCCATAGTTGAAATGAACATCGCTGAATGAAATCTCGCCGCGCTTGACCGTAAGGGCAGGGGCATCTGCGACATCCACAACTTTGTGGCGGCGCGCTAATACATCAACACCATCTTTCACTGTGCCGAAATCTTCAAACAGCCCAGCCACTTCCCACAGCATCCAATGGGCCATGCCCAACATGCGGTAGATGAGACCCACCGAAAATGCTATTGCCCCAACAGTGATTGCGGCCCTCGACCAAAGCCACACGGCGATGGCCGCAGTTGCCACCAACACCGCGCCATTGAGCGCATTTAGCCAGATGTTCATGGTGGTGGCCACGCGCATGCTGTCGTAAACGCTTTGCAGCATCCAGCCCATGCCTTCCTTGGCATAGTCATCCTCGCGGCTAGCGTGCGCGAATAGTTTGACGGTTGGGATATTGGTATAAGTATCAACCAACCTGCCGGTTACCACCGAACGCATATTGGCCTGTTTCGTTGACAGCGCGCCCATGAGCGGCACATAACGGCGCATCACGAAGCCATAAGCTGATATCCACACCACCATCGGGATGGCTAGGCGCCAATCATTTACGATGAACGAGGCCAATGCAGTGACCACAAAAACCACCACCCATGAAATCACCTGTGAGAGTTTCATCACCACATCGCGCACGCCAATAGACGCCTGCATGACTTTGGTCGAAACTCGGCCTGCGAACTCATTGTGGAAGAATTCCATCGATTGGCGCAGCATATAACGATGGGCCAGCCAGCGGGTGCGCATGGGGAATGAACCGCGCAGACCCTGGTTTTCAACGGCGTCTCCCAATGCGGCCAAGACTGGTTGGATGAGCAGAGCCAAGGCGGCGTAGATAATCATTTCAGTGCGATGATCAGCAAAGAAGGTTGCTGGATCGGCCTTGCCCATTTGGTCAATCAACCGGCCCACAAAGGCATAGACCCGCACTTCGATGATGGCGATGGCAACAGAAAACAACAGCCCAGCCATAATGATGGGCAGGAAAGGCCGCGCATAAAATCGGATGAAGCCCCAAGTGGTGGCAGGGGGCATAGATGGGGCTTCGGCCGGGAAAGAGTTAACGCGGCTTTCGAGCCATGAAAAGATGCGGTTGAGCATTTTAGGCATATGGGCGTTCGGTGGCAAAAGGTCAAAGGTGAGTGGGTTTACATTGCATATCAGCCCTGCTAGTTGCGCAATCACGGCCTTAATTGGAAAGGCCTCTGGTCGCAGCCCCCCAGTCAAAACTTGCATTGCTCATGCATTTTGCTGTGGTTTTGCGCCCTGATTTCAGGAGCGATGGTGCATGGCCAAAAAAGATATTTACGCCGGATTGAAGCAGTTAGGTGCACCCACCAAGTTTCCCGCCAGTCCACAAGAGGCAGTCCTTGAGAAGGTTCCCAATCCACAGGCCGGCACTGCTTATATGGTGCGTTTTGTGCAGCCGGAATTCACTTCGTTATGCCCCATGACCGGCCAGCCGGATTTCGCCCATCTGGTGATCGACTATGTGCCGGACAAGTTTCTGGTGGAGAGCAAATCGCTAAAACTTTATCTCGGCGCGTTTCGCAATCACGGGGCCTTTCATGAAGATTGCACGGTGAGCATCGGCAAGACCTTCGCGAAATTGCTGAAGCCCAAATGGCTGCGCATTGGCGGCTATTGGTATCCACGCGGCGGCATGCCGATTGACGTGTTTTATCAAACCGGCTTGGCACCAAAGAACTTATGGATCCCCGATCAAGGTGTTGCACCTTACCGTGGGCGAGGATGAGAATGATGGACAAGAAGCTTCAGGGCTATGTTTGCTTTGCGTTTTATATCGCCTGCATTCCGCTGGCCAATTGGCTGATCGGGCATGTCGGCACTTTCTGTGTGCCAGACGGCCCCTGCATGGTTCCAGTTTGGCCCGGCATTGCCGCACCTAGTGGCGTGCTGGCAATTGGTGCTGCTTTGGTGTTGCGTGATTTGGTGCAACGGCGTTTGGGACTTTCATTTTCACTTGCCGCCATTGTGATTGGCGCCTTGGTTTCTTGGGCCGTTTCACCAACGGCTTTGGTTGTGGCTTCGGTTGTGGCTTTTGTGTTCTCAGAAACGGCCGATGCTCTTGTGTTTACGCCACTGCAAAAACGCGGACTATTGCTGGCCGTTGCGGTGAGCGCGCTGGCTGGTATTTTGGTCGATAGCGTGTTGTTTCTACAACTGGCTTTTCACAGTTTGGACTTTTTATCGGGCCAGATCATCGGCAAGCTCTGGGCGGTGTTGGCCGCCATGCCGATTATTCAGTTCATCCGTTGGACTGACGCCAAGAATGCTTTGGCCTAAGCCAACTTAGGATCATTTCCGTCAGGCTTGTCGTCAATCGCATGCAAGCTCGGGCGCTTGGTGCCAAAAATTGGTGCACGAGGTGCAGTGCGGAATGGAACGACATCTTCATTGCGGGTCGCGGCCACAGCATCATCCACTGGATGTCTGGCCTGCGCACCTGTGGTGATGCCGCTTTCGATAACCAAATCCTGTGCCCCGCCGATCAGCACCAAATGTTCAACATTGTCGCGGCGCACCAGCACCAAGCGGCGTGTTTCATCAATCTCACAAAACTCATTGATGCCGAGGCGCGTGCCCCTGCCACCACGTGTGCCGCTACGCAGGCGCCTGAAGAGGGCGGTTATCAACAACAATATCACCAGCACAGCCAGTGCCATGGCGATGTAGAACATATAAGGTTGAATTTCTGGCATAATACGCACTCCTAACGCTGCGCAAACTTAGCACAAACTCGCGACAAAACAAAAGCTGTGTGTGGGTTGTTAATCTTTGGCTGCGGCGCGGCGTTGGTTTCGCCTATATTCATGCGATTCGAGGGACCTAGCGCGGCAATGACAGACCAGAGTGAAAGCCAATCAGCTGTGGGGCAGGCGGTTTTGCGCCATGTCGTACCATTGCTTGCCGCTGGCTTTGTGCTGTTCTTGTGGTTGAGTTTGGTGCAATCGCAAGTGCCCACTGGGCACAGTTTATTTTTGCCGGTGTTGGGCCTGTGCTTTTTAGGCCTTACTTATATTTTTCATCTCTTGTTGCAACTTGTGCAACGGCCAGCGCCTGATGGTGAACGACAGTTTTATGATGCTGTAGTGGATGCGCTGGCGGAACCTGCCGTGGTGGCTGATGCCAAGGGCCGCGCGGTTTATGCCAATGC
>DATCEN010000190.1:0-2463 GCA_036510015.1 Aestuariivirga sp. | reverse complement strand
ACCCATCATGCCTTTAAACATTTGGGCCTTGCTGTGCCGCAACGCAGTGAGATTACGCAAGGGGTTCTGCCGCTAGAGGATGACACGTGAACGTCCACACCACTTATGCCTTGCGCGTGCAATATGAAGACACGGATTTCTCCGGCTATGTCTATCATGCCAACTTTCTCAAATACTGCGAACGCGCCCGCAGTGATTTCACCCGCCAAAAAGGCATCGATCAAAGTGCAAATTTCTCAGGGCCTGATCGCATCGCTTTCGTGGTGCGTCACATGGATTGTAATTTCTTGCGCCCAGCGCGTTTCGGTGACGAGTTAATTGTAGCCACTGAGTTCATCAAAATCACTGGCGCAAGGTTTGAGGCTTTTCAACAAGTGAAGCTTGGTGAAGCCGTGCTTTTCACCGCCGCCGTAACCGTCGCGCTGATTGACAGCAATGGCCGTCCGCGCCGCTGCCCGCCAGATATGCTGAAGGCATTCACCCAAGTGTTTTGACTTTGCCCCGCATAGTCAAAATCGCCGAGGCTTGATCGACAGCTTGATCGACACATTGGCTCTTTACTCCCCCTTAACCATAAACCTGACTCAAGCCACCCAGCAGTGCTATCACGGCGCTGCCTGCGGCGATTCTCCTAACTATGTGAAACGCCGCAGTTTTGACAGATTTGGCTGGTGAAGCCGCCTCTCAATTGGGACAGGTGGCTTTCTCCGCAAAGCCTTGGGAAAAACGATGGATCAAGTTACACAGGCGCCAGTGTCGGCAGGCGCACAAATCTCATTATTACATTTGCTGGCGCAGGCTTCTTGGCCGGTATTCATTGTGATGGCCGGGCTCGGTCTTGCTTCCATCTGGTGCTGGGCGATTATCTTTGAAAAATTCTATGCTGTGCGCCGGATGAATTCATCCAACGAGAAATTTGAAAGCCAGTTTTGGTCGGGCCAATCACTGGAAGATATTTTCCGCTCCATCACCAATCGCCAAACCATCGGTATGTCCGCCATTTTTGTGGCCGCCATGCAAGAATGGAAACGAAGCCAAGGTGCGGCGTTGCGGGCGGGTTTTGCTGGCGTGCAAAAGCGCATTGAAAAAGTTATGGATGTGGCCATCCAAAAAGAAATGGGCACTTTGGAAGCGCGTTTGCTGTTCCTTGCAACGGTGGGTTCGGCTGGCCCCTTCATTGGCCTATTCGGCACAGTGTGGGGCATCATGACCGCCTTCCAAGGCATCGCCAATTCGCAAAACACAAATTTAGCCGTGGTGGCACCGGGCATCGCCGAGGCCCTCTTTGCCACAGCAATTGGCCTTGTGGCCGCCATACCGGCGACAATTTTCTATAACATGTATTCCTCTGACGCGGCCAAAATCGGCACAAGGCTAGAGAATTTCGCTGATGAATTCTCCGCCATCATTTCGCGGCAGTTAGACGAAAGGGCTTAGTGCACCATGGCTGCTGGCGGATTTGGATCAGGCGGATATTCAAGGCGGTCCTCGCGCCGCCAATCGCGCCACGCCGCGATGAGCGATATTAACGTCACCCCTTTGGTGGACGTGATGTTGGTGCTGTTGATTGTGTTCATGGTGGCAGCACCCTTGATGACAACTGGCGTTCCCATTGAACTGCCCAAAACCCAAGCCAAGCAACTCAGCACACCCACCGAGCCACTCACCCTTTCAGTGCAGGCGGACCGTAAAGTGTTCTTGCAGAAAACTGAAATCCCTCTGAATGAGCTTGCGGCAAAACTCCAAGCCTTAGCCAAGAATGGCACGCAAGAACAATTGATGCTGCGTGCCGATACAGCTGTGCCTTATGGCGCAGTGATGGAAGTCATGGGCGTTCTCAATCAGGCAGGTTATACAAAAATTGGCCTTGCCACTTCTCCTGAGGACAAACCGCCCGGCAACTGATGAAGCGCCCCTTTGTCATATCCTTCTTTATTCATCTGGGCCTTATCCTCTCAGCGCTTTTAGTGCTGCCAGTACCTCCGCCCTTCAAGGTGGCTGAGCCCACACCGATCACGGTTGATATTTCAACAATCTCCGACAAAGTGCAGCAGCAAGCCACCACCAAGGATGATACGCCGGACACCAAGGACAACGCGCCAAAGGAATCCAAGGCAACACCAGATACTCCGCCTGCCCCAAAGGTGGCTGATAAAGTGAAGCTCGCCGCCCATGAGCCACAGGCCGTGCCGGAAGACCCCACACCACCAGAACCAAAGATAGAGCCACCAAAGGTGACCCCTATCGTGCCACCTGACAGCCAGGCCCTCAATCAACTCATGGCTGATGAGGCCGCCAAGCAGGCTGAAGAGCAGAAAAAACTCGACGACCAGAAGAAGGCCGACGACAAAAAGAAAGCCGATGAAAAGAAGAAGGCTGACGAAAAGAAAAAAGCTGAGGTAAAAAAGAAACTCGATGCCGCTTTGGCTGAAGCGCAACTTAAGCTGAGTAAAATTGCCGGAG
>DATCEN010000189.1:0-2217 GCA_036510015.1 Aestuariivirga sp. | reverse complement strand
AGCGTTGAAGCGCGTTGAAGAAGAATCAGTTCCATCATGGCTGTGGCGCACAGTTGCTGATGACGAGGCTCTAAAAGATGTGCCCCTCAAAGAGCGCATCACGGGTGAGCGTTCAGCCAAGCAGGTGTTCAACCGGCTGGCTGGCACGTGGACTTATTGGGGCTGGAAGGGCAAATACTTCTCAACCGAAGAAGATGCCCGCGCTTTCTATGATGAAATGTGCTTCATGCTGGCCACGCAAAAGTGTGCGCCGAATTCACCACAATGGTTCAACACTGGCTTGCACTGGGCTTACGGCATCGACGGCCCAAGCCAAGGCCACCATTATGTTGATTTTGAAACCGGCAAGCTGACCAAATCCAAAACCGCTTATGAACATCCGCAGCCCCATGCCTGTTTCATCCAATCCGTCTCTGACGACTTGGTGAATGAAGGCGGCATCATGGACCTGTGGGTGCGTGAAGCCCGCCTGTTTAAATATGGCTCCGGCACTGGCTCAAACTTCTCCATGCTGCGCGGCGAAGGCGAAAAGCTTTCGGGCGGTGGCAAATCTTCCGGCTTGATGAGCTTCCTGAAAATTGGTGACCGCGCGGCTGGTGCCATCAAGTCTGGCGGCACAACAAGGCGTGCAGCCAAGATGGTGGTGGTGGATGTCGATCACCCCGATGTGGAAAACTATGTCGAATGGAAAGTGAAAGAAGAGCAGAAAGTTGCTGCCCTTGTCACCGGTTCCAAGATCGTCAAGAAGCATCTCACTGCCATTATGAAGGCTTGCGTGAATTGCGAAGGCCCGGGCGGCGATTGCTTTGAGATTGAAAAGAATCCGGCCCTGAAGCGCGCGGTTAAAGATGCGCGCCGCAATCAGGTATCTGACAATTATATCAAGCGTGTCATTCAATTCGCCAAGCAAGGCTATGGCGAAATCGAATTTGATACTTATGATTCGGATTGGGATGGTGAGGCTTACCGTACTGTTTCAGGCCAGAACTCTAACAATTCCGTTCGCGTGACCGATGATTTCCTGCGCTCAGTAGAAACTGATGGTGATTGGAACTTAGTGGGCCGCACCAATGGCAAGATATACAAAACACTGAAAGCACGTGAGTTGTGGGACAAGATTGGCCATGCCGCTTGGGCTTCGGCTGATCCAGGCATTCAATTCCACACCACCATCAATGATTGGCACACTTGCATTGGCTCTGGCGAAATTCGCGCCTCGAACCCCTGCTCTGAATATATGTTCCTCGACGACACGGCCTGCAACTTGGCTTCTTTGAACCTGTTGCAGTTCCGCGATCATGCGACAGGCAAGTTCAATATTGCTGCCTATGAACATGCCACGCGGTTGTGGACAGTGGTTCTGGAAATCTCGGTATTGATGGCGCAGTTCCCATCCAAGGAAATTGCCCGGCTTTCTTATGAATATCGCACACTGGGTTTGGGCTTTGCCAATATCGGCGGGTTGTTGATGACGGCTGGCATTCCTTATGACAGCCACGAAGGCCGCGCTATTTGCGCTGCCATCTCAGCCATCATGACCGGTATTTCTTATGCCACGTCAGCCGAAATGGCATCAGAGCACGGTGCGTTTCAAGGCTTTGCCAAGAACCGTGAGCACATGCTGCGCGTGATGCGCAACCATCGCCGCGCTGCTTATGGCGCTGCGGTTGGTTATGAGGGTTTGAATGTTTCACCAGTGCCGCTGGATGAGAATGATCTCTCTGACAAAGATCTCGCCCTTGCTGCACGCAAAGCTTGGGACAAGGCCGTTGAACTGGGTGAGGCCCATGGCTACCGCAACGCCCAAGCCACTGTGGTTGCCCCAACTGGCACCATTGGTTTGGTGATGGATTGTGACACCACGGGAATTGAGCCAGATTTTGCTTTGGTGAAGTTCAAGAAGCTGGCAGGCGGTGGTTATTTCAAGATCATCAACCAAGCTGTGCCCGAAGCACTTCGCACCTTGGGCTATCAAGCCGATCAGATTGAAGCCATCATCAACTATGCTGTGGGTCATGGCTCACTGGCAGATTCGCCAGCGCTTAACCACGCGCAGTTGAAGGCCAAGGGCTTTGGTGATGAGCAGATCAAGAATGTTGAAGGTGGTTTGGCCTCAGCCTTTGACATCAAATTCGTGTTCAACAAGTATAACCTGGGTGAAGATTTCTGCAAAACCACGCTGAAACTGACTGACGCACAGCTGAATGATTTTGGTTT
>DATCEN010000188.1:0-2548 GCA_036510015.1 Aestuariivirga sp. | reverse complement strand
CAAGAAAATGTTACCGCTGATGGTAAAAAGATCACGGTGAATGAAGCCACGATGCGGGGGCGCAACATTCGAGCCCTTGGTTTGGATTTCACTAAGGGCACCGTTTTAGTGAGAGCGGGCACAAAACTTGGGGCTAGAGATATTGGTCTTTTGGCGTCTGGCGATCACGCAATGATCCGTGTACGGATGAAACCACGCGTGGCGATCCTCACAACAGGTGATGAACTTGCCCTGCCTGGCGCCAAGCGACGTGCCGATCAGATCAATTCCTCAAATTCATTTGCTCTGGCAGCTTTCGCCAAAGCTTGCGGCGCTGAAGTGATTGACCTTGGCATTATCAAAGACGATCTAACGGCGATCACCAAAGCTATAAACCGCGCCAGCAAATCTGACGTGCTAATCACCACGGGTGGCGCATCAGTTGGTGACCATGATTTTGTGCAAGAGGCCCTGCGCCGTGCGGGCGTAAAGATCGACTTTTGGAAAATTGCCATGCGGCCCGGCAAGCCTTTCATGTTTGGCACTAAAGGTAAGCTTCGTGTGTTGGGTCTGCCAGGCAACCCTGTGGCGGCAATGGTTTGCGTTCAGCTATTCTTAAAGCCCATGATCGAGACCATGTTAGGTATTGCAGCTTCAACAACGCCCATCATGGCGCGGCTTGGTGCTGACATTGGAGCAAATGATCAAAGGCAGGATTATCTTCGCGCCATTTTAAGCGTGGGTGAAGATGGCGCACGTATTGCCACACCAGCACCCAAACAAGACAGTTCTATGCAACGTGTCATGCAAACTGCAACTTGCCTGATCGTCAGGGATGCTTTCGCTATGCCTGCCAAAATGGGCTCACTTGTGCCTATTTTGTTATTCTCTGATGGGGTGTAACCGAAACACTTGCAGAACTTAGCCAGAACGTGTATGGTCGTTTTGTATTTGTTCTGATTCTGGAGTTACCGCCATGCTCACCCGCAAACAGCTTGAACTTCTGCTCTTCATCAATGAGCGGCTGAAAGAAGAAGGCGTTCCGCCATCCTTTGAGGAAATGAAAATGGCTTTGGATTTGCAATCCAAATCTGGTGTCCACCGCCTTATTGTGGCGTTGGAAGAGCGTGGCTTTTTGAGGCGCATGCCGAACCGCGCGCGTGCCCTAGAGGTGATTAAGCTTCCTGAATCTCATTCGCCGAGCTTGGCCAAGAAGAATGGTTTCACACCGAATGTCATTCAAGGCTCTCTCGGTAGGGCCAAGCCTGCAGCGGCGGCCAATGATTCATCTTCGCGTGGTCATAGCATTCCCTTGATGGGGCGCATTGCTGCAGGCGTGCCTATTTCGGCTATTCAAGATCATACGGCCAATATCATGGTACCGCCGGAAATGCTGGGCGGGGGTGAACATTTCGCTCTTGAAGTCAAAGGTGACTCGATGATTGAGGCTGGGATCTTTGAGGGCGACACGGTGGTGATCCGCAAAGGTGATGTGGCTAATAACGGTGATATTGTTGTGGCACTGGTTGATGACGAAGAAGCCACACTTAAGCGGCTGCGTCGCAAAGGCGTTTCCGTGGCCTTAGAGGCAGCCAACCCTGCCTATGAGACACGAATCTTCGGGCCGGACAGAGTGCGTGTTCAGGGCCGCTTGGTGGGCTTATTGCGCAAGTATTAAAGCAAAGAAGCCCGAGCTTGCGCCCGGGCACCCTTGCAGGGGGTTCTCTTTCGATTTAATTAGTTTGCTGCTGTGGCTGCATTCAGGAAAGTTGCTGGATCAAGTGCTGTTGCGCCTTTGCGCACTTCAAAGTGCAACTGAGCACTTTGCACAGCACCGGTCTGACCGACTTTACCAATCACATCGCCGCGTTTTACGATGTCGCCCTTTTTAACCAGAAGGCTTGCGGCATGCGCATAAGCCGTTACATAACCACCCGCGTGGCGGATGAGTACGAGATTGCCATAGCCTTTGAGTTCATTGCCAGCATAGGCGACAACGCCCGCATCAGCGGCTTGAATGTTGGTGCCTTCCGGCGCCATGATGTTGATGCCTTCATTCTTCATGCCGTTGGGCTTGGAGCCATAAGCTGAAATTACGCGACCACGCACTGGCCAACGCAGTGAGAATGGTGCTTCGGCTTGTGTTGCATCAGCAACGGCGGCTGGTTTGGCAGTATCAATGGATTCTTGACCAGCAGAGTTGTCGGCCACAACTGTGTTAGCCGTATCGGTGGATGGCTTGACTGACTGGGCAGCGAGATCAGTCTTGCCTTCATCCTTAACTAAGGCTTTGGCAGTTTTGTCTGCGCCAGCAGCAGGTATTTTCAACTTGCGACCAATTGGCAGGCTCTTGTCATGTGCCAGGCCATTGGCATCGGCAATCGCGAAAGCCGAGACCTTGTATTTGCGGCCCAGTGTAAAAAGTGTGTCGCCTTTGGCAACAACATATTCATTGGCGGTTGCAACTGGCGCGTCAGCTTGGGCGGTATCTTCAGCAAGCGGAGCAATTGGCTTGGCCATAGCAACGCGGGGCAAAACAGGGTTCATTGTGCCGGGCACGGTCAATTCC
>DATCEN010000187.1:0-9357 GCA_036510015.1 Aestuariivirga sp. | reverse complement strand
ATCATCGAAAGCCGGAAATATGGTGCGATGCGTAATGCCCGGCGGGCCTTCTTGTGCGACAGCCAGAACGGGCCCACCCATCAATGACGCCGTTAGAAGAATGCCTCGACACGCGGCCAACAAAAGAAATGCGATTCCATTCCCGTTGGTGATCATTGCGGCTTCTCTACTTTCCTCCAGGCACAAAGCGCGTGCAATACGCGTTACGGCGGCTGGTAGAGTGCCACATGAAGGATCAGATAATCGCTGAGACATTGCTTGAAGCTGCCTGAATAATATCTCGCTGACAAGGCCACCCGAACATTAAGCTTTGTTGCAACTGCGCCACATCAGAAATTTTCGGCTCCGCGAGGGGTGCTTATTTCACCGCAAAGACCAGTTTCGAAACGGATCCGGGATTAGTCGCTAAATACTCAACCGTTCCCGAGAGGCTGGTGGCCATGGCACGCACAATCCTGGTGCCAAATCCTGTGCCGCGCTCCCGTCTCTTGGGATCAAAGCCCACACCTTCATCGGCCACCGTTAATTCACCCAGCCCATCCTTGGTGAGCAAGAGTTTGATGTGGACGACACCAGAGCCAGAGGGGTAGGCGTATTTGATCGCGTTGATGATCCACTCATTTAAAATTACCCCCAGACTGGTGGCTTTGTCGGCAACTAATCGGATACGCGCAAAGTCATATACAAGTGAGATGTCCCGAATTTGGTCATGTGTTGCAGTCTGAAGATGTTGCACGATGCCAGCCAGATATTCATCAAGCGAGACCACCCTCGCATCACCTGAAGTATAGAGATTCCGATGCACGAGGGACACGGCATGAATGCGCGATTGGGTTTGTTCCAGCGCGTTTTTGGTTGTTTTGTCGGCACTTGAGTTGGCCTGAAGTTTGACCAGTGTGGAAACCATTGCCAAGCTATTAGCCACGCGGTGATTAACATCTGATAACAGGGTCTCGGCGCGGTCGCGCGCCACCCGCAAATCATCATTGGTATGTGCAAGCTCGGTGGTCCGCTCATTTACACGCTGTTCAAGGCTTTGGTTTAAAGTATTCAACGCTTCGCGAGCTTCCGCTAGGTTCCGCGTATGATTGAGCACGAAATATCCGGCGATTGCACCTGTGGCCAAAATCACCAACGCGCCGATGATCGAAACCCAACTTAGAATTAAAGCACCCCTTTGTTGTTCGCTCACCCCTTCGAGCTGCTTTTGCTCGGTCACGCGAATGATTCCACTTACGAATACATTAGCCTCGTCCATCAAGGCCTTGCCGCGATTGGACCGCACCATATTCAAAGCCGCAGCGTCATCGCCCTTATTCTTGAGGTCGATGGTGTCATCCATTTCCTTAATTTTCTGCTCGACGACAGTGCCCAACCTATCGCCGGCGGCCACCAGCTCAGGATAGCGGCTGAGACCTGACTGAAACTTTTGCAATTGCGTTTCCAATTGGCCTTTGGCAACGGAATAGGGCGCAAGATAGATTTCATTTCCGGTGTAGAGATAGCCGCGCTGACTAGATTCCGCGCCCTGCATATTATTGCGCAAGTCGGTGGCCGAGGTACGAAGTGAATTCTCTGCGGTTACATTGTTGAAATTCTGCTGCGCACGTTCATTCAACAAAAATGTCATTGTAACAATAATAGCCAGCGCCACAAAGCCGATGAACAGCGGAATAATCGTTCGCTTGGGAATCTCGCGACTAATAATCCTCAATCTGGTGAAAACCTTCATCTGTGATGTATAGAGGCAAGCCTCTTGAAAACACAAGGGAACCCTCCTGGTCGCTGAAATGTTCTGAAATGCCTACAGAATGACCAGCACATTGATGCAAGAATTGAATGCACAAAATTAGTGCCAGTTCCGGCAGAAGTAACCCCGCATAAAACACGCATCAACTTTATGCTATTAAAATAAATGAAGTTGAATGGAACTAACCATTCCGCACAGTGTTTAAAGCACAAGGTCCTGATAATTATCAAATGCACTATTCTGATGAAGGCATCATCGTACTCGCTTCCAATGCCGACTAACGAAGGAGCTGCTGAGTATTTATTCTCTCTTAGGACCTCGCTCGTCGCAAAACACTTTTGCTTATGAGCAGAAATTGGATATCAACTTTTAATGGAGATCGCTATGGGTCGCGGAATTTTGTTGTGGTTACTTGGCGTGCCAATCCCAGTCATCATTCTATTGGCTATATTCGTTCATCACTGAGTATGATTCAATCGAATCTCACACCATGCTGCATGGCAGATAAGATCTCCAGCAACACGGTGATTGCTTTTTTTATGTCCGCTTTTGGTATTGGACACAGCTGCGTTCTTAAAGTCAGGATAAAAGCAGAAGAGTAAAGCGCGGAATTGCCCCGCGCCTTCTTCTGATGCTAATTCGTCTCGGCAGCGTGATTGATCCGTTCTTCCGCCAGATCGGTAAGCTTAAAATCCGCCGCTTTTTCCTGTTCAAGAACTGAGGCGATGAGTTCCGCCGCCTTGGTCATTCCAAGTGCTATGGCATAGGCGTGCATGCTGCCGTAGCGTGTGATCTCATAGTGCTCAACGGCTTGGGCAGAAAATATAATTGCCGCATCGCAGGACTTGGACTTTCCAAAATCTTTTAAAATACCCTCTGCTTCTTCTAAAATGCCCTCGATCGCATCACATTTCTGCGCCTTTGGTGGCATATTGAGCAGACTAAAGATTTGTTCCATTTTGGCAATGTGCTGCTCGGTTTCTCCGCGGTGAGCTTCCAACGCCTGCCGCAGTCCGTCATCGTGGGCTGCCTTGATCATTTTTGGCAGTGCCTTATAAATTTTCTTCTCTGCATAGTAGATGTCTTTGATCCCATGTTTGAGCAGATCTTCAAGTGTTTTGGTCTTTGGTGAATCCACTGACTTTAGCATTTTGGTCTCCTTTGTTTGGGTGAGAACGACAGATTTAGATATGCGAATGCTGCGCGTCGCAGAACTCGCTCAACAGTTAGTGAGTCACTAACGAGCGGACTTCAATTTGGTTCCGATTAAGCTTTTCTCTTCAACTTCGACCATAAGACAAGCATTTTCAGTAATTGCAATCGTTACAGAAAAAATGAACTGCCCGACGTGGAACTAAATTTGAGCGCGGGCGTTTAGCAGGACGGCGTTCTGTGCATGATCACAAATAGCGAGACGAAGTAGGAGATTGCAATGCAAAATACAGCGACCAAGGCAAAAGAGCCCGCGGCACTCAAGACACCATCTGGTTTTAGCAATAAGGACGCGTCTGAGATCGCTCTCGCGTTGAATGGGCTTGTTGCCGACGCGTTTACACTTTACCTAAAAACGAAAAATTTCCATTGGCATCTTAGCGGCTCACATTTCCGCGATTATCATTTGCTTTTTGACGAACAGGCCGATCAAATATTCGCGTCAGTTGATCCTCTGGCTGAGAGGGTGAGAAAAATCGGACAATCGACGCTCAGATCTGTGGGCGACGTTTCGAGGACTGCTCATCTTAAAGACAATGATAAAGACTATGTATCGGCACCCGACATGATTAGGGAATTGCTCGATGATAATCGGATGATGGCCGAATCTATGCGGAAGTGTCACGCGTTGTGCGATGACAAAGACGATCCTGCAACGGCTGGTCTGCTCGAAATTTATATTGATGAGACTGAGCGAAGAACTTGGTTTCTGTTTGAAGCCTCGCGAGTGGCCACTTGAATTAGGTATTAAATAGATATCGAGTTTCTGACATCATGTTTGGAGCGGCGCAGTTTGCGGGTATCATTCGGTACAATGCTGCATCATTCCTCACGCGTTGGCAGGATTAAACGGCGGAATCGTCATTTTCACGTCAACAATTCTTGAACAACCCGATATGCCGGCTGGGCTAGGAGATTCTAGGTTAGTTCCCAAGCCATATTCCATAAATATGCTGAGAGATATTCTCAAATTAAAATAAATACTTACAATGCTTATTTGCAACCATTGGGTTGCGTAAAATAATAAACGTCATCGGGAACAATTTGGGCTTTCCTGCGTTATTTGCCATACCTAATCAGCATCGGAGGCAAGGCGCAATGACGAATACACTTGGCAGGTCTGCGGGGCGTGAAATTTCCGCGTTAGACCAGTCAGAACCTATTCGCTCGGAAATATTTGGTATTGATCGTCTACGCCAGCATGCGCATAGCTTGGCCGAAAGTCAGAAACTCACAGCTTCTCCTAAACGCGTAATTTCTATTATTCGTCGCCTTGATGACAACGCCAAAGTTCTACTTGAAGTGTACCGCGATGTTTGTGCCGCAGTTGACAAAAACAAAGTTGTAACGCCAGCGGCTGAATGGTTGATCGACAACTATAGTCTTGTCGAAGAACAATTGCGCCAGACCCGCGCCGATCTACCTCCTGGATTTTATCGTCAATTGCCCAAATTGGCCGATGGTTTTCTGGCCGGCCATCCGCGGATATTTGGCTTGGTTTGGGCTTATGTTGCTCATAGCGACAGTCAATTTGATCCAACCTCGCTCACAGATTTTGTCACTGAATATCAAAAGGTCCAACCTCTCACCATTGGAGAGCTCTGGGCGGTTCCTATTAGTTTGCGTTTGATCCTCATCGAAAATCTCAGGCGAATTTCGCAACAGATTATGGCCGCGCGCAAAGACCGCGAAGCTGCAGATAGCCTTGCTGATGCGCTTTTGAGTGACGTTGATCCGAAAATAGGGTTCCAAAAAATAAAGGAGCGCATCGGCGAACCTCGGGTTAGTCACGCTTTTGCCGTTCAGTTTATTCAGCTGATGCGCGACCAAAATGAAATGGCGGCTGAGGCACTTCCTTGGCTCAAGGTAGAATTGGAATCACTTGGGCGGACGTTGGAAAGCACCGTAAACGAGGAACAGCATCGCCAGATTGCAACGAACGTTACCGTTCGCAACATTGTTACCAGTATGCGGCTCATATCCGATGTGAATTGGGAAGCCTGGTTTGATAGCGTCAGTCTGGTCGAGATATTGCTGCGCACCCGTCCAATCTACAGTTCTATGGATTTTTCCAGTCGCACGCTTTATCGCAGCGCACTTGAACACTTAGCCCGCGGTAGTAAAATTGACGAACTGGAATTGGCTCAACGCATTCTGGGCATGAAGGAGGCGGAGCCTGGTTACTATCTGCTGGGAGCAGGGCGGCGTGATTTTGAAAAATCTCTCAATTTTAAACCACCCTTGTTACTCCGCGTACAAAACACAGCTAAGCGATTTGGCCTAACAGGTTATCTCGGCAGCATTGCCGTCATTACATTATTGGCGCTGACGGTCGGATTTACCTTGGCATTAGTGGGTTTACCCTGGGAAATTTCAGCACTTCTCGTAGCACTGCTGATTTTGCCGGCAATTGAATTCGCGTTGTCCGTCATCAATTTTTTTGTGACGAGAGTTATGAGCGCCAACATTATTCCAGGCTTGGCGCTACGCGAAGGTGTGACAACTGACCTTCGCACTCTTGTAGTGATCCCAACATTACTCACCTCATTTGATGATATCGAAGAATTGGTTGAGCGGCTGGAAGTTCATTTTCTTTCGAATGCCGAGGGCGAGATCTATTTTGCTCTGCTAACAGACTGGACAGATGCTGAACAAGAATCCAAACCAAATGATGTTGCATTACTTCGCGCTGCATCTGAGGGCATAGATGCTCTCAACAAGCGCCACAACACCAACGTATTCTTTCTCTTACATCGTAAAAGAAAATGGAATGCACAACAAAATCGGTGGATGGGTTGGGAGCGAAAACGCGGAAAATTACATGAGCTCAATCGCCTGCTACGCGGTGCGACGGATACAAGTTTCACAACAATCTCAGCTCCACTTCCAGAAGCGATCCGCTATGTCATAACTTTGGATACCGATACGAAGTTACCCCGTGATGCGGCGCGACGCCTCGTTGGAAAAATGGCGCATCCACTCAATCAGCCTGTGTTTAATGCGGCGATGAATAGAGTCACATCTGGCTTTTCTATAATGCAGCCGCGCGTGACACCTTCTCTGCCGCTGGGTCACTTTGGTTCAGCATTTCAGCGCATTTATTCAACGTCGCGCGGCATGGATCCTTACGTCTTTGCGGTCTCGGATGTTTATCAAGATCTTTTCGGTGAAGGATCCTTCGCTGGCAAAGGAATTTATGACGTTGATGCTTTTGAAATGGCATTAGCAGGTAAGATTTCTGAAAACAGCATGCTGAGCCACGATCTTTTTGAAGGTATTTTTGCACGCGCTGCGTTGGTGACCGATGTCGAAGTGGTTGAAGAATTTCCTGAACGCTATGACGTAGCAGCCGCGCGCCAACATCGCTGGACACGTGGAGACTGGCAATTACTTCCGTGGATGATTGCACGTGAGAAAACGTCCATTCCCGCAATTGGGATGTGGAAAATGATTGATAATCTCCGCAGGTCATTGAACCCAATCGTTGCCCTCATAAGCTTATTCGCAGGATGGCTTTTGCTTTCTGTAAATGCGGCGGCCATCTGGACGTTATTTTTCATTGTCTTGTTGCTAGTGCCGACATTGCTTCCCGCAATCTCAGCCACTTTGCCGCGAAAGGAATTGGTCACTTCGAGTAGTAGGATAAAATCATCACTTGAAGACTTTGGTCACTCTGCGATAATCACCGTCTGCACACTTCTGTTTCTTCCTCATCAGGCCGTGCTGATGGTAGACGCCATCATTCGCACCCTCTACCGTTTGACAATCAGTCATCTAAATCTTTTGGAATGGACAACGGCGGCGCAAAGTGCCTCGACCAAAAGAAATGGCTTAATTGGAAGCTATAAGTTGATGGCGTCCAGTGTTGTTGCCGGTGTTTTGGCAGGAGCCGTGGTTGTAAGTCGCGGCGCATCCATGTCCATCGTCGTCACGCCTTTTGCAGTTGCGTGGATTCTTGCTCCAGCAGTTACGTGGTGGATGAGCCACGTTAGGGTATTTGAAGACGCATTGGCTTCATCGCCGGATGATCGCAAAAGCCTCCGCTTAGTGGCACGCCGCACGTGGCGATACTTTGAAACTTTTGTGACGGCGCAATCCAGTATGCTGCCACCTGACAATTTTCAGGAAATCCCCAAACCTGTTATTGCACATCGTACTTCGCCTACTAATATCGGATTATATTTATTATCGGTGGTGAGCGCACATCAATTTGGTTGGATTGGCATCGGCGATGCAGCGTCGCGCATCGAAGCAACGCTCGCTACTGTTGGGCGCCTTGAGAAATATCGCGGTCATCTTTACAATTGGTATGACACAAACGATCTCCACCCGCTTGAACCAAAGTATATTTCAACCGTCGACAGTGGCAATCTGGCTGGCCATCTGATTGCCTTATCTAACTACTGTGCGCATTGGACCTTCCAACCCACTGATCCAATCGTTTCGCTAGATGGCATTGTTGATACGCTTGATTTGTTACTCGAATCTTTAGTGGAAATTCCCAATGATAGGCGGACACTGAGGCCTTTACGTAAGCAACTCGAACAAAAGGTCGCGGCATTTCGCCAACTGCTAAAAGATGCCGCTGCTTCGCCTGAATTGATTTCGATGAGGCTGGTTTCCTTCGCCGTTCAAGCAAGCAATATTGTTTCGGCGACCTTGGACTTTGTCGAGCGCATTAACACTCCGCAATCCAACGAGGTTCTGCACTGGGCCAATGCTGTGCGACAAACAGTTGAAAACCATTTCCACGATACTTCTTTGGAACATGCTGGATTGAAGAAGCGCCTGGAAAGATTGGCGGTTGAGACCCGTGAACTCGCATTAGACATGGAGTTTAATTTTCTGCTCGACCCGCGTCGACAGCTGCTTTCAATCGGGTATCGGGTCACTGAATCGGCCCGTGACGAAAGTTGTTACGATATGCTGGCTTCTGAAGCGCGCCTTGCCAGCTATTTCGCGATCGCTAAAGGCGATTTGCGCACACGGCATTGGTTTAGATTGGGACGCCTTGTCACTGCAGTCAAAGGAGGCGCTGTTCTCCTGTCTTGGTCGGGATCGATGTTTGAATATTTGATGCCGTCCTTGGTGATGCGGGCCCCCACCGGCGGCCTATTGGAGCAGACCGCACAACTGATCGTAGCGCGCCAGATGTCATATGCTGGGGATCATGGTGTTCCGTGGGGCATTTCTGAATCTGCCTTCAATGCTCGTGATATTGAGTTCACTTATCAATATTTGAATTTTGGCGTGCCTGGCCTTGGGCTCAAGCGCGGATTGACGGATAACCTCGTAATTGCTCCATATGCGACGGGGTTAGCCGCCATGGTTGCGCCGTCTTCAGCTGCCAAAAACTATCATCGATTGGCCCAGGAAGGGGCGCGCGGCACTTATGGATTTTACGAAGCACTAGATTATACACCATCGCGGCTACAACCAAACCAAACCGTGGCTATTGTACAGGCCTATTTTGCCCACCATCAGGGCATGACCATTGTGGCACTGCTCAATGCGGTAAATAACGGCGAAATGCGCGACCGTTTCCACACAGAACCGATGGTTCGCGCCACTGAATTACTTTTGCAAGAACGAGCGCCGCGTGAGGTGCCGATTAGCTACGCAAGCGCTGAAGCATTGGTAAGTAAGGTCGCGATGCAGGATTCTGTCGTGTCGAGCCCGCGCATTTTTATTGCCCCAGCTCTTGGTTCACCGGCAACTCATTTGCTTTCCAATGGCCAATATCACGTGATGCTAACCGCGGCAGGAGGTGGCTACAGCGTTTGGAATGGCAACGCCATTACGCGGTGGCGCGAAGATAGCGTTATGGAAAATTGGGGGTCGTTTGTCTATTTGAGGGACAAGCGTGCAAGTCAGATTTGGTCGGCGGGATTTGCTCCAACAGCGGAACCGTCAGAACTCTATACGGCAACATTTTCCGAAGAGAAGGCGGAATTCAGCCGCACTGATACTCATTTTAAAACGACAATGGACTGTTTGGTCTCTCCTGAGGACAACGCTGAAGCCAGATGCATTACGCTTACCAATCGCGGCCGTTTTTCGCGAGAAGTTGAACTGACGACCTATACCGAACTTGTGCTTGCACCTGCCGCAGCTGATGAAGCTCATCCGGTATTTTCAAAAATGTTTGTGGAGACAGAATTTGTGCATGAATATAACGCGTTGGTTGCAACGCGTCGGCGCAGATCTCCCACCGAGCCTGTAATCTGGGTGGCTCAGTTCTTGAACGTTCATGGTAGCGCGACCGGCGAATTGGAATATGAGACGGATCGCAGGGCCTTCATTGGTCGGGGCAATGGTGTACGTAAGCCGGCCGCGATGACATCGGAAAATGCGCTGTCCGGAACTGTCGGTACAGTGCTCGATCCGATATTTGC
>DATCEN010000186.1:0-2301 GCA_036510015.1 Aestuariivirga sp. | reverse complement strand
CACGGCGATGAGCAAAACCTATCCTGCGATCATGCGCCCTACCATGAGGCGGCGGTGGGCGACAATTGCTTTCTGCGTCTTGGCCTTGTCACCACTGGTTTTAGCTTGGCAAATGTTTGGTATTTCATGGGCGCAGCTTGTCCATGGCACCTCCCAACTTGGACAATTTGTCGTGCTGATGTTTCCACCGACACCGGAACGTTTCTTCTGGTTGTTCCTGCATGCCTTAGGCGAGACAGTGGCAATCGCCTTCTTAGGTACACTGGGTGCGGCCGTTATCGCCGTGCCTTTTAGTTTCTTGGCCGCTCGAAATGTGATGCCTTTCGCACCTGTCAGATTTCTGGTGAAACGCTTTTTTGACACCATCCGTTCGATAGATACGTTGATCTGGGCATTAATTTGGATTGGTGTTGTGGGGCTGGGGCCTTTTGCGGGTGTGCTGGCGATTATGACAAGCGACTTTGGCGCCTTTGGAAAGCTGTTCACCGAAACGCTTGAGACAGCTGATGAAAAGCCTGTTGAAGGAATAGCAGCTACGGGAGGGGGTGCTTTTGCCTCTTTGCGCTTTGCGCTCTTGCCGCAAATCATGCCGGTGATTGTGGGGCAGATTTTGTACTTCTTCGAATCCAACACGCGCTCAGCCACAATCATCGGCGTGGTGGGGGCTGGTGGGATTGGCCTGCATCTCTATGAAGAAATCCGTACGCTTGAATGGCAGATCGTGTGCTTCATCGTAATCATGATTTTGATCACAGTGGCGATTATTGACCAGATTTCAATCCGCCTGCGCCGGGCCTTTATCGGTATCTGACAAGTGTTGCCGAATTTGCGATAGCGCTGAACAAAATTCCGCTGATGCTTTTGTCAGAGTACCCTCATTTCTGATCTCAACGCATTGTAATGCCGATGGCAACGGTTCCACAGATCGTGAAATGCGTTTTTTAACATCGCCGTCTTCACTGCGCCCTCGTGCCGCGACGCGGATGGCAAGAACATCCGGCGAAGCGGTGATCAACAATACTGTTGTGTTGGGCCAGCGCTTTGCTGCCTGGGCGAGAATGGTGCGTGAGACATTGGCAATAACCAGGCACCCATCGTGCAGGGCTAACTCGGCCGAAGCGGGCAAGCCATAGCTTAACCCATGCGCATGCCAGTGAAGGAAGAACGCGCCCTGTTGCTCGGCAGACGCGAAGGCTTCAGTGGAGAGGCTTTCGTGATCTTCCGCGGTTGGGGTTGCTTGCCTCGTGACGACACGGCGCGGAAACAGAACCATATCATCACCTGCGAAGTGGAGCTTGGCTGCGTCGATCAAGCTGTCCTTGCCAGCACCGCTGGGGCCGGCAACCAGAACGAGATGTCCCACCATCACAGAACGCGTTGCCCTTGCCGCCACAGCTGCTTCACCACCGGAAAACCTGTTGCCATTGAAACCCGCGCCAGATCGGCGCGGAGGCCTACCGCAATTTCGCCACGGTCATTCAGGCCTGCTATCTGTGCCGGGTTTTTCGATATTGTTGCAACGGCCTGAGGCAAGCTAATCGTTTCGATGCGATTGGGAAGCTCAAATGCCGCCAAAAGCAAACTCATCGGCACATAGTCTGATGACATCATGTCAAGATGGCCGGCGCGGGCCACTTCTTCGGTTGAGATATTGCCGGAGTGCGAGCCACCGCGAATAAGATTGGGTGCACCCATCAATATCTTCAAGCCATGATTGCGGGCAGCGGCGGCAGATTCAGCGGTTGTTGGAAATTCTGCAATCACCACGCCATCAGCCACCGCTTCATCAACATGTGCGGCAGTTGCGTCATCATGGCTCAGCATTGGGATGTTGCGCGCTCGTGCCATTTGCAGCAGGCCAACCTTGTTGGTCGTCGCGTATATCACCTGCAAGGCACGACGCTCTTCGATATAGTCATCAATCTTCTCAGGTAGAATGAGTTTCTTGCCCAGATAATATTGCCGGAATTTGTCAAGAGAGGTGAACTGCCGAGCACCCGGCGTGTGGTCCATGAGCGAGATCAAATGGATATCACCAGATTGAATTGTGCTTACGGCAGACTCGAGCGTATCGGGACAAGGCAATTCGCAGCGCAGATGGATGAAATGTTCGGCGCGCAAGTGTTGCATCAATTGTGCTTGTGTGATCGCAGAAAGAAGTTTTTCGCTATCGCGAGCCGCCAAATCACCGGGATCAAAGGTGCCCACACGCAGCGCATCAAACACCGTCGTAATCCCCGCCGCCGCTATCTGCGCATCATGCGCAATGACGGCAGAGATTGGTGGCCAATCCACGCCGGG
>DATCEN010000185.1:0-2976 GCA_036510015.1 Aestuariivirga sp. | reverse complement strand
TGCTCAAGAATCAAATGCTCTGTCCGGTTTTTTTCCAATCCGCCAGGAACGTCTCAATGCCCTTATCAGTGAGCGGATGTTTGACGAGGGATTTCAAAACCGCTGGTGGAGCAGTGGCATAATCAGCGCCAATCAATGCGGCTTGTTTGATGTGATTTGGGGTGCGAATAGAAGCCACTAAAATGTTGGTGGCATAATCATAATTGTCATAGATCTGGCGGATCTCAGCGACCAAATCCATTCCGTCAACGTGAATATCATCCAATCTGCCCACAAAAGGCGAGATGAAATGTGCGCCAGCCTTGGCGGCCAGCAACGCTTGGTTGGGCGAGAAACATAAAGTCACATTCACCATGGTGCCATCTGATGACAGAGCCTTGCAGGCCTTCAAACCATCCATGGTGAGAGGCACTTTAACGGCCACGTTCGTGGCGATTTTACGCAGAACTTCGGCCTCTTTCATCATGCCGGCAAAATCCAGCGCTGCCACTTCGGCTGAAACCGGTCCCGGGGTGATGGCGCAGATTTCTTTAATAACATCCTTGAAGGGTCTGCCGGTTTTGGCAATGAGCGAGGGATTGGTGGTTACGCCATCGACCAGGCCCATTTCAGCCAATTCACGGATGTCGGCCACATCGCCGGTGTCTGCAAGAAATTTCATGACGCGCTCCTTTTAAGAAAACTATTGATGAACCTTATATCACGCGTGGCGCAGTTTGCGCCATCAATTGTGGATACGGGGGTGGCCAAGCGCAGTGAATTAGTGAGGAAAACCGCATCAGCCGCTGTTAGATCTAGCGGTGCAATGGCCGCCTCATGCGCAATCAAATTAAGCTGTGACGCTCCGGCAAGAATTTTTGCTCTGGTAATGCCGGGCAAAATACCTTGGTCCAAAGCGGGCGTGATAAGATGCTCGCCCTTGAGCAGGAATAAGTTTGCAATAGTGGCGCAGGCCACTTGTCCAGTGTTGTTTAACAATAGAGCATCATCTGCACTGTTGCTGACCAAGCGTGCAGCCATGATGTTATCGAGATAGTTGAGAGTCTTCATTCTAGCGCTAGGAGCGGTTGCATTGCGTCTTATGGTGGATGTTTCCAATCTTACCGTGGCGGGAAGTTTGCTGGCATCAAAGTCATTGAGTGAGACAATTAAGCTGGGCTTGGTGGATGGTGCGGCTAACCCGCGTGCGGTTGGCCCGCGTGTTAAGGTGATGCGTAAGACCTCGTTGGTGGCGCCGGATCTTTCCAAGATGGCCGTAACTGCTCGCTGCACATCTGCTTTAGCATAGGGAATGCCTAGTTCGCTGGCGGACTGGCCCAGACGCATGAGATGTTCATCCAGCCAGATGGCCTTACCACGCTGAACCGCCAGCGTTTCAAACAGGCCATCACCCAACAACAACCCGCGCTCACTTGCCTCAAGCGTTATGGTCTCAACAAATGCGCCATTGCACCAAACAGTCATGGGATCACTTTCAAGAAATTGCGGATGAGGTCATAGCCGTGTTCGGTGAGAATTGATTCAGGGTGAAACTGCACCCCGAAAGTTGGATGGGTTTTGTGTTGCAGCGCCATGATCTCACCATTCTCGGCCTGGGCTGTGAGCGCAATAGGTGTTTGGGCAAGCTCTTCAACAATCAGCGAGTGATAACGACCCGCATTAAAGTTTTGTGGCAGGCCGTGGAAAAGCCCCTCACCATTATGATTGATCTGTGACGCTTCGCCATGCATGGGCTGCCTTGCGCGGCGCACATTTGCACCAAAAACTTCGCCAATCACCTGATGGCCCAAGCACACGCCGAGAATGGGCAATTTTCCCGACCAATGCTGCACGATGGTTTTTGCCGCTCCAGCCTCATTTGGGGTGCAGGGGCCCGGTGAAATCACAATGGCGTTTGCTTTAATTTCGTACGGCGCGATTTGATCATTGCGAAAAACCTCAACCTGCTCGCCCAATTCCACGAAGTAGCGCGCGAGGTTGAAAACAAAACTATCATAATTGTCGATGATGACGATCATGTCTGAAAAGCCTGCATGATACTGTTGATTTTCGTGAGACTCTCCTCATATTCTGCCGTCGGATTGGAGCGAGCGGTTATGCCACCGCCACTTTGCACATAGGCTTTGCCTTGCGCAAAAACCGCAGTGCGGATAGCGATGTTGAAATCGGCATGGCCATTAAACCCCATCCAGCCGATTGAGCCGCAATAAATCCCCCGGGCTTGTTGTTCCATTTCAGCAATGATTTCCATGGCGCGAATTTTTGGAGCACCAGTGATTGAACCGCCGGGAAACACGGCTTGTAAAACATCTATGGCATTCATGTTGTCACGCGCTTCAGCTGCTACAATTGACACCAAGTGATGCACATTGGCATAGGATTCTAACCCGCAGAGCACGGGCACTGTCACACTTCCTGGTTTGGCAATGCGGCTGAGATCATTACGCAATAAATCAACAATCATGACATTTTCAGCGCGGTCTTTGCGGCTGGATTGCAATTCGGCGATCATGGCGGCATTGCGGGCCACATCACCCACGCGTGGGCGTGTGCCTTTGATGGGGCGTGCTTCAAGCTGGTATCCCGCCATTTTCACCAGACGCTCTGGAGAAGAACTGGCGATTGCCACGCCTGGAAAATCCAAATAGGCAGCGAAAGGCGCGGGGTTTTTTTGGCGCAGGCGTTGGTAGAATGCAAAGGCATCAAAGCCAGGTGGAATTTCTGCCGCAAAACACTGTGTGATATTGGCTTGAAATATATCGCCAGCAAGAATGTATTCAACCGTGCGGGCCACGGCTTTTTCATAAGCATCTTTGGTGAAGTTGCTGTGCCAGTTCTCAATTGTTGTAGAACCTTCAGGGGTGGCCTTGCGCTTGAGTAATTTCTCTAGGCTTGCGGCATCCGGCCCGAAAATAAAGCTGCGCTCTTGCATGTGATCAAAGCCCACCACCGTGTCATAGCGGTTAAATGCTATAC
>DATCEN010000184.1:0-6522 GCA_036510015.1 Aestuariivirga sp. | reverse complement strand
AAGCCGCCCAAGTCAACATGCATATCACCAAACACATAAGCCATAACAGGCCAGAGTGCTGCGAGCGAAAGAATGCCAGTGGTAAGCACGCCCTTATACAAAGCGCCCATGATGCTGTTGTTGGCACCAAGTTTTACAAAGAACGTGCCGATAATAGAAGTGATTACACAAGCACCGCCAATCGCCAGCGGTAAAATCATACCAGCGAGCTTCATCGCATCTGGTAACACTATGGCGGCCAAAACCATGGTGGCAACAGTTGTCACCACATAGGTTTCAAACAAGTCAGCGGCCATGCCAGCGCAATCGCCAACATTGTCGCCGACGTTATCAGCAATCGTTGCAGGGTTGCGTGGATCGTCCTCAGGAATCCCCGCTTCAACTTTGCCCACCATGTCGCCGCCCACGTCTGCACCTTTGGTGAAGATGCCGCCGCCGAGACGTGCGAAGATCGAAATCAACGATGCGCCGAAAGATGTTGCAATCAGCGCGTCGATCACTTCGCGGCTTGTTGGGTCAAGGCCCAAAGAGCCAGTTAGAAATCCGAAATAAAGTGTCACGCCCAAAAGACCGAGGCCAGCAACCAGAAGACCAGTGATAGCACCCGCTTTGAAGGCAAGGTCCAAGCCACCAGCCAGAGACTTGGTGGCCGCTTGGGCCACACGCACATTGGCGCGCACCGAAACATTCATGCCAAGGAATCCAGCGAGACCCGAAAGAATGGCGCCTATTGCAAAGCCGACGGCTGACTTCCAGCCAAGTAAAACCAGAGCAATGATGAAGATCACCACACCAACATAAGCGATCGTGGTATATTGGCGTTTCAAATAAGCCGAAGCACCTTCGCGCACCGCAGCAGAAATTTCTTGCATACGAGCGGTGCCCGCATCTTGGGCCATAAGCCCGCGATAAGTAACAATGCCATAAACGACGGATAGAAGCCCTGCCAATACGATAAAGAAAAGCGTCGAAGTCATAGTGTTCCCTCAAATGTTTTTTGTTGTCAACACCCGGGACGATGGCCGCGGTGGGAGGATTGCAAAACCTTGCCACTAGGAATCACGCTTCACGAGCGTGGTGCTGAATATTGCATCTCAGTGCCAAACTTTTGCCCCATTTGCAATGGTTTTTGATGGAAAATAGTTGATGGAATTGAGGGGCGCAGATCAGATGTCTGATGTAAATACTACATCTTGTGCGGCAACCGCTATCCGATATTGGAATCCGATTAAGCTTTGAACTCGTCTGGGCGACGCGCTCGCGCTAAAGCGTTAAGCACCGCATTGGCCAGCGCAGGCTCATCTTTATCAAAGAAGGCCGCGGCCACATTCACATATTCATTGATGGCCACTTTGGCTGGCACATTTTCCTTGAACATAATTTCAAAGGCCCCCGCACGCAACACTGCGCGCATGATGGCATTGATGCGGTGGATGGGCCATTCTTTAGTGAGTTGTTTATCAACGGTAAGATCAATCAAGGCCTGCTCGCGCACTGTGCCCTCAACCACATCCCGCAGATACTTATAGTCGGCTTCTCCACATTGGCCGTCGTCGAAATCTTCGCCCGTTGCACGTGTTGCAAATTGCGCCAGCGTTTCACCAAGATCACTTGCAGCCAGGTCCATTTGATACAGTGCCTGAACGGCACCCAAGCGGGCGGCGGATTTGGCAACGGGCAGTTTGCGAGAAGAACTCATGGGCAGGCCTTAGCTGCGCTTCAAGGCCCTTGCAAGGGCGGGGCTTGCAAGATTGCAACAGGCATACTATCTCCGCCCTGCTGGAATAATCCAGCAAACTCAGGGCGGGGTGAAAGTCCCCACCGGCGGTAAAGCCCGCGAGCGGTTTTCCATTTTGGGAAATGTCAGCAGATCTGGTGAGACTCCAGGGCCGACGGTTAAAGTCCGGATGAAAGAGCAGAAAGGCCGCATTGCGATTCGCAATACGGTTTGCCGACGGCGCTTTGCATCGCGGCTGCGTCCTGATTCATGTTTTATGGAAAGGACGACCGACATGAATCAGATATCCCAAATTTCTAATCCACTAAAAGGTGCTGCCTATATGGTGAGCGCTGGCATTGCCTTCGCGGCAATCAATGTGATTACACAGACTGTGACAGGTTCAGCCGATTACGGTGGGCTTGGCTTTAAGCCGACCTCTGACGCCTTCTGGCAATATTTTATCGGCTTGATCGTGGCGCTACCTTTCATTTGGAAATATGGATTGGGCGCGATGAAAACCCAATTTCCTGTTCTGCATCTCATCCGCGTGGCACTCTCTGGATTGGGTGTACTGGCCTTTGTGCTTGGACTTTCACATGGTGTGCAAATCTGGCAGGTTATCGCACTGGTGATGACTTCACCTTTTTTCATTCTGCTGGGTGCAAAATTCTTCCTTGGTGAAGATGTGGGTGCCGACCGATGGTTTGCCGCGGCGCTTGGATTTACCGGTGCAATGATTGTTTTGCAGCCCTGGAGTTCCGGTTTCAATGCCTGGTCATTAACGCCTATCGCTGCTGCGGTTCTTTGGAGCGTGGTGTCGCTGATTACAAAGAAGCTCACCCTCACCGAGCGTGCCGAAACCATTACCATGTGGCTGCTCATTGGCATCACAATCTGGAACGGCGCGTTTTCAGTTGGCGCAGGTTTTGAATGGCCACGGGGTAACATTCTTTATTATTTGCTTGCGGGCGGCGTTATCCAGTTCTTCGCGCAATGGTTCTTCACCAAAGCCTATTCAAAAGCCGATGCTAGCTTTCTGCAACCGTTTGACGATTTGCGCCTACCGTTCAATGTCATTGCCGGGTTTTTGGCCTTCCACTATTTACCGGTGGGCAATCTGTGGATTGGCATTGCGCTGATTATGACGGCGTCAGCATTTTTGCTGTGGCGAAATAATCAGGCACGACCAGCCAGCGCTTAAGTCGATACATCCGGCTTTGTTTATGTCGTCGCAGCTAACCCAAATGGCAGAAGACACAGCAATGACCATAGGCGAAACGAATCCACTTGTTGTTGGCTGTAACGCTAACTTGGTTTCCGCAGGGCTTGAATTCAAGTTCTGAGGTAGTTGCAAGGAATAGTAAAAAGGCGAGCTCCGGTTCGCCTTTTTTTTGTTGCGCCTTGACTGTGATGAGAAGTTAGTTAGGTTATTCCTCAGCGTATATCGGGAGATGGGCATGAAATTAGTTTTGATTTTTTCCTTGGCACTCTCAACAGTGATGCTACCGACCATCGCTGATGCGAAGGTGTGTCATGGTGATCCAGTGGCAATTTCATACAAACGACTGATGGGAGGCTCTCAGCACGGCACCTTCAGCTTTAGCCTACCGAACGGCTGCAAGATAACTTGTAAAGCAGGCAACACAAAACGCGGTCTCAACCGCGTCTGTCACTGGAACTAAGCCTTATCCTCATCAGCGGCAAGTTCACCAATGATGTTCTCAAAGTCCTTGGCTTCGCGAAAATTGCGATACACAGAAGCAAAGCGCACATAGGCAACATCATCCAACGTCTTCAGGCCTTCCATCACCAATTCGCCGATTTGTTCAGACTTAATTTCGGTCTCGCCCAAGCTTTCCAACTGGCGAACAATGCCAGAAATCATCCGCTCAATACGCTCAGCTTCAACAGGGCGCTTACGCAGAGCCACCTGAACTGAGCGCGCTAACTTATCACGGTCAAAAACCGTTCGCCTGCCGCTGCGCTTAATCACCGAAAGCTCACGCAATTGTACGCGCTCAAATGTAGTGAACCGACCGCCGCAATCTGGGCAGGCCCGCCTGCGGCGAATGGCGCTGTTATCCTCAGAGGCGCGGCTGTCCTTTACTTGGGTATCGGCATTGCCGCAGAATGGACAGCGCATATATTTTCTCCCTAATTATAAATCGGGAATTTTTTGGTGAGGCTGAGCACTTTGCGCTTCACAGCGGCTTCAACCTTACCATTGGCTTCTTCACCATGCTTAGCAAGCCCGTCGAGCACTTCATTGACCAAATGGCCTACTTCACGGAATTCATGTTCGCCAAAGCCGCGTGAGGTTGCAGCGGGTGAGCCTAAGCGAATGCCAGAGGTAATCGTGAATGGCGTGGGATCAAACGGGATGCCGTTTTTATTACAGGTGATGAAAGCACGGCCCAAGGCGTGTTCAGCAGCTTTGCCCGTGATGCCTTTTTTGCGCAAGTCAACCAACAGCAGATGCGTATCGGTGCCCCCGGTTGTAACATCGCAGCCGCCATTTATCATTTCATCGGCCAAGGCTTTGGCATTAGCCACAACTTGATGCGCATATTTTTTGAAGGCAGGTTTCAGCGCTTCACCGAAGGCCACCGCCTTTGCTGCAATCACATGTTCTAATGGCCCACCAATGAGGCCGGGGAAAATCGCCGAATTGATTTTCTTACCCAATGCCTCATCATTGGACAAAATCATGCCGCCACGGGGGCCGCGCAAAGTTTTATGCGTGGTGGTTGTTACCACATGGGCATAAGGCAAAGGACTTGGATGCGCACCACCAGCAACAAGACCGGCAAAGTGGGCCATATCGACCATGAGATATGCACCAACTGAATCAGCTATTTCGCGGAAGCGTTTGAAATCAATTTGACGTGGGTAAGCCGAGCCACCCGCTACAATCAGCTTGGGGCGTTCCTGCAAAGCTTGTGCGGCAACATCGTCATAATTGATCTGCTGATTGTCTTCGCGCACTTTGTAAGAGACAACTTTAAACCACTTGCCTGATTGGTTGACGGGTGAGCCATGGGTGAGATGGCCGCCGCAGGCCAGATCCAAGCCCATGAACGTATCACCCGGTTGCAGCAGCGCAAAGAATGCCCCCTGATTGGCAGTCGAGCCTGAATGGGGTTGCACATTGGCATAAGCGCAATTGAAAAGCTCTCTGGCGCGATCAATAGCAAGTTCTTCGGATTGATCCACATATTGACAGCCACCATAATAGCGACGGCCTGGATAGCCTTCGGCATATTTATTGGTCATCACACTGCCTTGGGCCTCAAGCACAGCGCGGCTGACGATATTTTCCGACGCAATCAGCTCAATCTCATTTTGTTGGCGTAAAAGTTCTGACTTGATGGCCCGCGCAATCTTAGGGTCAACCTTGGCAAGTTTGTCTTTGAAGAAGCCAGGGTAAAGCGGTTTCGCCCTGCCCTTAACTGACTTTGATTTCTTTACTGACTGGGTCACTTTGCGAGACTTAGCTGCCATCACCTGCTCCATAAAATTTGAGCCTGCTCTATGGCAGGCTCAGGCGCTTCGGTAAAGCCTACACCACGCCGCAGTTAATTTGCCGGCGTTGGCACAACAACTGGTGCTGCCGGCTCTTCTGGCTTCGGCACATCAGCAGCCGCAGTCGTATCAACGGGCTTTGGCATTTCCGCCGTTTTGTCTGGCGTGTCTATTTTTGGCAAACAGCCATCGGCCGCATTGCCATCTGGCTTGCAAGCACCAGGCTTTTTCAATGTAGATTTTTTGGCGATCAACTTTTTATCCGCTGACTTTTTATCTTTGGCCTTCGCATCCGCTAAAGCCTTGGCAGTGGTCTTTTTGTCAAGCTTCTTCTTGGGATTCTTGCTTTTATCAGCCGCAGCACTTTCTTCTGCTGCTTTCTTTTTGTAATAGCTTGGCCAATCAAATAAACCAGACTTTGATGATGACGCCAGTTGCTCTGTGGCTCTTGTGGTCGCCATGCTAGCCGTGCCACCACCAGTGCTAGCAGCGGTTGCACCATCCATTTTGCCCATCTTTGATCCAAAGAAACCCGAACCTCCGGCTTCGGCATCATCAACTGATGGAGCACTTGGCAATGGCTTCAAAACAAAACGCTTATTGTCTGGGCTCATCTCACCCACGGCCATCGGCTGGCCAACGATGAAGCCTGAGCCATCCATTTGGTATACGTCATGGCGGAAGGAAACCGTGCCACCCAGCGAAGGCCATGCAGTCAGATAAGCCACGCGCAGTTGCAATGGGGCCACAAGGCCTACATCCAAACGCTCCAACGTTTTGGCCATGCCAGCAATCTTGTCTGGATTATAACCATCCTGCCCGTTCAACACCCAATTTACCAATCCCGCCATGTTCTGAATGCGGATGCAGCCCGAAGAAAAGAAGCGGTTGTTGTAATTAAACATCTGCTTTTCTGGAGTGTCATGCAGATAAATGCCGAATGGGCTTCTGAACTCAATCTTGGCAGTGTCCATAGCGTTTTCAGGGCCAGGCTCTTGCCGGAACAAATAGTCTTCCGCCACAAGAGTTTTAAAATTCAAGGTCTTGGGATCAACTTCAGGGCCGTTTTGGTCGCCTTTGAATATTTTGATGTCGGTTTGCTTCAGATAGCTCAAATCATGTTGCAACTTAGGTATAATGTCTTTGCGTACGATAGATGATGGCGCAAACCAGTAAGGATTGAATTTCACTGTTTCAATGCCGGTCATTACCACGGGCGTTGGGCGCGCTGGCCGGCCCACGATGGTGTTGTGGCGCTCAGCAACACGGCCACCGGCAAC
>DATCEN010000183.1:0-3262 GCA_036510015.1 Aestuariivirga sp. | reverse complement strand
TGGCGCTCATCAGCTCCGGACTGACGATCATCTATGGCACCCTTGGTGTCCTCAACCTCGCGCATGGTGCGCTGTTCATGGTCGGTGGCTATGCGGGCTGGTTTGCTTATTCCTATACGCACTCCTTTGTCATTGCCGTGATTGCTGCGTCGTTATTTGTGATGGTGCTTGGCGTGGTGGTCGAACGGGGGATCATCCGTTTATTTTATGCTCGCCCAAATGAAGACCAAATTTTGGTAACCTTTGGACTTGGCATCGTCTTCGTTGAGGCCATTCGCTTCGCCTTTGGCAGCCTGTCGAAAACAGTGCCACCGCCCGAGGCGCTGAGCGGCATCGTCAATCTTGGCTTTATGTTTTATCCGAAATACCGACTAGCGCTGCTGGGTATCGTCACGATTGCCTTGCTGGTGCTTTATATCGTGCTCTACCGCACCAAACTCGGCATGATTGTGCGTGCCGGTATCGAAGACGCTGGCATGGTCGATGCGCTGGGCATTAATGTGCATCAAGTGTTCATGCTGGTTTTCGGCATAGGCGCAATGGCTGCAGGCTTTGCCGGGATCGTCAACGCGCCCGTGGTTGCCATATCGCCTGACGTGGGCGAGACCGTCCTCGTGCAGGCCTTTGTGGTGGTTGTTATCGGGGGTGTTGGCTCATTCCCGGGTGCTGTTCTGGGCGGATTGATTGCCGGCGAAATCATCAGCATCACCTCTATGTTCAATCCCGGCTATGCCTATATTATGTTGTTTGCCGCGATGACGCTGGTGTTGGTGTTGCGTCCTTACGGGCTGTTCGGCACTGCCGGACGCGATTGAAAGAGGACACTGCAATGCTCACAAAACGCCCTTTCATCGTCGAGGCGCTTACGGCCATTGCCCTTCTGCTCGCACCTTTCATTCTGCCGCATCTCGGTTTTGCACCCGCCACCATCAACCACATCTTGGTCTGGGGCTTGTTTGGTATCGGTTTTGATATTCTGTTTGGCTACACGGGCCTGCTGTCATTCGGGCAGTCTGCCTTTTTCGGCACAGGCGGCATGGTTGCGGCCTATCTGTTGACGGTTGTTGGTTTTCATCATGAAATTATTGCGGTGGTCATCGGGATGATCGCTTCTGCCGCAGTCGGCTGCTTGGTTGGTCTGATCGCATTGCGACGCACTGGCATCTATTTCGCCATGATCACAGTGGCGATTTCTGAAGTGTTTTTCTTCGTTGAGTTTAATCCATTGGCGAAATACACGGGCGGCGAAAATGGTCTGCCGGGGGTGCCGGAGCCGTCAATCAACCTTGGTTTCATGACATTTGATTTCAACACCGACCGATCAATGTATTTCTTTGTGGCCTTCTGGTATTTCCTCGGCATTGTTTTAGCGCTGCGCATCATCCGTTCTCCGGTTGGGCTCATCCTCACCGCGATCCGCGATAATCCACTGCGTGCACAGGCGGTTGGCCACACTATTCAGCACTACAAGCTGGCTGCTTTCGTTATAGCATCTGCCTATGCCGGATTTGCTGGTGGTTTGCTCGGCCTCATGCAGGGTTTCATGCCGCCAGACGCCTTCACCTTCGACACCTCCGGCCAGCTTGTCATGCAGGCTGCAATCGGTGGGTCTGGCACGTTGTTTGGGCCACTTGTTGGCGCAACAATATGGCTTTACTTGCGAGACTTTCTGCAAAGTGCACTTGATCTTGGTGCGGCGTGGAAGCTCGCACTTGGTATTATCTTCGTGCTTCTCGTCGTCTTCCTTCGCCATGGTGTAATCGGTGGGCTTATTGATCTTGTGCAACTCATGCGCGGCAAACAAGCCAATGAGACAGCTGAACCCCATCTGCATTCCGACTCTGATGCTGAGCTCGTGGCGGCAAGCCATGATGCGGCCCCCGCGCGACCCGTCAGGAAATCTGGCAGTGGTCGCGTGATCATAGAAGCGCGCAATATCAGCAAACGCTATGGCGGCTTGCTCGCGAATAGCGATATTGATTTTCAAGTCGCAGAAGGTGAATTGCGTGGCGTGATCGGGCCAAATGGTGCGGGCAAAACCACCTTCTTCAAGATGTTAACTTGCGAGGTGCAGCCGACTGGCGGGCAGATACTTTTTAATGGGCAGGACATCACCGGACATAATGTCACCGCGGCATGCCAGCTCGGCCTGACCAAGAGCTATCAGATCAATCAGTTGTTCACCCGGTTGACGGTGCGCGAGAATATCACGATTGCGGCGCTGGCTAAATTGCGCGGCTCTTTCCGGCTCGATCTGTTGCGCAGTTTGGCGCGCGTGCCGGGCCTCAACGAGCGCGTTGACACTGCGTTGGGCCTGGTGCGGCTTACCGAGCGCGCTGATGCTCCGGTCTCAGCGCTGGCCTATGGCGAGAAGCGTCGCCTTGAAATCGGACTTGCGCTTGCTTCCGATCCGCAGCTTTTGTTGCTCGATGAGCCGCTCGCAGGCATGAGCCCGCGTGAGCGTATGGAGACAGTGAAGCTGCTCAAATCCATCCGTGAAGGCCGCACAATGATCGTCATTGACCATGACATGGATGCGATCTTCGACCTTGCAGAAAAGATCACCGTGCTTAGCGAAGGCAAGGTTCTAGTTGAGGGTACACCGCAGGAAATCAAGAACGATCCAGTCGTCCAGGAAGCCTATCTGGGAGGGGTTCACGAATGAGCCTGCTCGAAGTTCAAGGCCTCAACAGCTATTATGGTGACTCTCATATCCTTTTTGATGTTGGTCTACGCGTAGAGCCGCATGAAGTTGTTGCGCTGCTGGGGCGCAACGGGGCAGGCAAAAGCACGACCTTCAAAAGCTTGATGGGCATGGTTATGCCGCGTTCCGGCTCGGTCATCTTTGAAGGCGAGAAAATTTCAGGCCTGCCGCCCCACAAAATTGCGCTGGCGGGGTTGCAACTCGTGCCTGAAGAGCGGCGCATTTTTGGCAGCCTCGATGTTGAGGAAAATATTATTCTTGCGGGTCTCACGGCGAGGGGGCGCTGGTCACTCGAACGCATATACGATCTGTTTCCACGCCTTGCTCAACGCAAAAATTCCAGCGGCACCTCGCTTTCAGGCGGCGAGCAGCAAATGTTAGCGATCGCACGCGCCCTCGTGCGCGACCCGAAGATGATGATGCTCGATGAGCCATTCGAGGGGCTCGCACCGGTTATTGTCAAGGACTTGATGAATGCTTGCCACAGGCTTGCTTCCGATGGTTTAACAATCCTGCTTGTCGAGCAGAACCTCGCAGCGACATTAGCGCTCGCCACGC
>DATCEN010000182.1:0-4453 GCA_036510015.1 Aestuariivirga sp. | reverse complement strand
TAAGCAGGTTTGCCCCGTTCTTGATCGTCGTGAGCAGGAATGAACCAAGCAATGGGCCCTGAATACTGCCCACTGCGCCAAAAAGGCTGGTGCCGCCAATCACCGAGGATGCAATAGCATCCAACTCCCAACCCTGCCCTTGCGTCGCATTACCGATACCAATCCGCATCGCAAGCAAAATGCCAACGAAGGAACTCAGCACCGCTGATAAAGTATAAGCAACATAAATCATGCGATCAACGTTCACGCCGGAGAGCCGCGCTGCCTCACGGTTTGAGCCTAAGGCAAAAAGGTATCTTCCCCACCGCGTGTGTGCCAGAAAGATGTAGGAGGGCACGGCAACCAAAATAACCGCCCAGAAGAGCATTGGTATGCCCAGGAAATTAGCCCGTGAGACATTGGTGAAAGTATCGTTGGTGATTGAAATGGTTGCACCGTTGGTCATCAGCAAACCCAAGCCACGCAAAGCTGTCATGGTGGCCAATGTCATGATGAACGGAGGGAGGCCCAACTTAACAATGCCAAATCCGTGAAACATACCAATTGCCACACCTACCATAAGGGTGAGAAAGACCGATGAGGCAATCGAAAAGTCATGCGTCAGGAGCCATGCGATAATTACACTGGTAAATCCAACCACTGCCCCAATCGACAAATCAATGCCAGCTGTGATGATTACGAAAGTTTCGCCAATAGCGATAATCGCAGTCATCGCACCTTGGCGTGCAAGATTAGTCATATTGTTTTCGGTCATAAAAGTAGTGGTGCTGAAAGATAATGCAATCCACATCAACAATAACAAGCCAAGCAAAGTGAGGCTTAGCAATATGCCAACACGCGACGAGGACTTAGCTAGGACCTGCGCAGTTTTGGGTGTCTCGTTTGACATCTATTGATCCTTTTAAACACCGATCGCTTCGGATAAAATGGTTTCATGTGGGGGTTTGGTGCCCATATGACTGGCAACGAGTTTTCCTGCTCGGAAAACATGTAGCGCGTCGCTTAAGTCATAGACTTCAGGCAAGTAGGACGAAATCAGGATTATGCCTGCGCCTTCTCTGAGAAGATTCGCGAATAGCTTGTAGATTTCCACTTTGGTTCCAACATCGACACCCACCGTCGGCTCATCAAATATGAATAATTTTGCGCCGTGATTGAGCCATTTCCCCACAACAATCTTCTGCTGATTGCCACCAGACAGACTTGAGGCTAACGCATTGCGTGATGAGGTTTTAATTCGCATGTCGCGAATTTGAGCATCGGCTGCATCGTGTTCAAGTTTAGGGCTGATGAAACCGCTTTTGGATAGACGCTCATAGATGGGAAGATTGATGTTGGTGCCGACCGAAAGGTTTAGACAAAGCCCTTGGTCGCGGCGACTTTCTGGCACCAAAGCAATGCCCAGATTGATAGCGTCTTTTTCGCGTCTGATATTAACGGGCTTGCCATTCCAATAAATTTGCCCATCTGTTCGCGGGAACCTCCCAAATAGGCTTTGCACAAACTCGCTGCGCCCAGCCCCAATCAAGCCATAGAGGCCAACGACTTCACCTTCGCGGACGCTCAGCGATATCTTGTTAAAGCCCTGGCCGCTCAGATTTTCAGCACGCAAAATTTCATCCTTTGCAGGAATTTGTTCCTTGTAATACAATTGTTCAATAGTTCGGTTGATCATGCCCTTGATCAATTTGGATTCATTGGTTTCACTAATTTTGTCAGTGGAGATCAAATTACCATCTCGCAAAATTGAGACCCGGTCCGCGAGTTCAAAAACCTCTTCTAAACGATGCGAAATATAGACGATGGTAATGCCTGCAGCTTGCAATCGCCGTATCAGTGAAAAAAATTGTGTGGTTTCTTGGCGTGTCAAATAGGCAGTTGGCTCATCGAAAATCAAAAACTTTGTCCCGCGGTTTGCCGCACGCGCTGTGGCTACCAACTGTTGTTGGCCAATTGTGAGGTCGGATAAAAGCGCCGAAGCTGGCAGTGAAAAACCAATATCATCGAGAACTTTTTGCGCCGCTTTCACCATTGCTCTTTTTTGTAAGAGGCCAAACTTGGTATTTTCATCACCCAAGAATAAATTGGCAGCAACACTCAAGTGACCGCAGAGAACCACTTCCTGATGTACGGCATTGATCCCAAGATCAAAAGCCGCTTGAGGGGAATCCAAAGATACAGGCTTACCTTGCCAGAAGATCTCACCGCTAGAACGAGGAAAGACTCCCGTCAGTAATTTGATCAGAGTGGATTTACCAGCTCCGTTCTCCCCAACAATAGCGTGGGTTTCTCCCTGCGTAAAATCAAGTGTCACACTTTTCAAAGCGTGAGTTGCACCAAAACGCTTATCAAGATTCTTGAGAAGAAGGAGCGGAGCAACTTTTTGTTGCGCCGCGCCATCCCCGACCCACTCAGCTTGCCAGGGGAGCACGCTAGCAAAATCATGCGTAGTGGGCATAGATATCTCGCTCTATAAATGGATCAAAAAAAGCCGGAACGGAAGGACTCCGTTCCGGCGACCTATGTTACTTAACCTTTGGGTTCAACAAGGCTTGAGCCCGATCACCCATCATGTTTTCCTTGGTGATCAAGTTTGCGCCAGTATCGACATTGGCGTCAACCTTTTCGCCCTTTGAAGCAGCCAATGCAGTCTTGATGCCGTCATAACCCATGCGGTATGGATCTTGCACCACGAGTGCTGCAGTCACACCATCTGTGAGGAACTTGACGGTCTTATCGTCAGAATCAAATCCGACAAGCTTGATCGTGTCGCCCTTCTTGTTTTCGCTAATTGCCTGGCCTGCACCTTCCGACATGATCAGGTTGTCAGCAAAAACGCCGCGCAGATTAGGGTTTGAGGTGATCAAGTCGGTCATGATGTTAAGGCCCGTCGTTGCTTGGCCGTCCGCGACCTTGGCTGCAACCAGCTTAAGACTTGGATACTTGGCCGCCAGTTGGTCCTTGAACCCCTTGTCGCGAGCGTCGAGCGAGCCAACGCCTGGCAGGCTGGTGATTAACGCCACGTCGCCTTCAGCCTTGCCATACTTGGCCGCGATCGCCGCGGCCATTCCGTCGGCGGCGAGCCTGCCGCCAGCCACGTTGTCGGTAGTCAAGAATGATGTGAAAGCCTTTGAATCAGCACTCGAGTCGATACCAATGATCTTGGTCTTCTTGGCAGCTTCATCAATTGGCTTGCCCAGAGCAGCGAACTGCGTTGGTGAAATAACGACGGCTGCGGGATTGCCTGCGACGGCATTTTCAAGGATCGAAATCTGACCGTTAATATCAGACTCAGATTGTGCGCCCAATTCTGGCACGTTGACGTTCAGGTCTTTGCCAGCTTTACGGGCACCAGCCAAAACAATCTGCCAATAGAAAGACGTCGTGTCCTTCACGATAATTGGAATAGTTACATTATCAGCAAATGCAGCAGCTGATGACAATGCTGTAAAAGATGCAAGCATCGCTACAAAAACTAATTTTTTCATTTCGTTCTCCCTTGGATGAAATCCATTTTGATCTTGTTGTGCCAGAGCATCGGTGATGCGCCAGCCGATTCAACCGCAATAACTCGGAGTTCTGCCAGAGCAACAGTCTCGCAAGTTTTACAGCGCTGAACTTCTTGCTACTTATTCACCGTAACTATGAATAGTCAAAATGTTTTTTATGATTTATATGCATACTGGCAAATAGTTTCAAAAATACAGTGGAAGCTTCCCAAAGAAGTAGCAAAACACTCATTCAACATATAGCTCAGTGAGATAGGTTCATTGCCATTCGATGCCGCGCTTGGTTCGGAGCCGGAACTTGCGAAGATTCTACGTGTGTAGAGAACTACAGTGCGCACCGCCGTCACCCAAGCCGAGGAACGTGGGCTAATCAAAATCTCTGGGCGCAGCCGGATTACTTTGCGCGCGCCAACGCCACAAGAGTATTACGAAGATGGCGAGATCGAAAGTGTTTCAGGTGCCGTCGAGCGCCGATTTCTATCGCACTTTTCGAGCGGCTCATTTTCACCAGGCGAGATAATAAATGGACTTGGCCTTGCGCGTGAACTCAGAATTTCGATTGCCGAGTTGCGTGAATATCTCAATCGCTTCGAACGATATGGCATCGTCCTAGTCGACAATAGCCCGATCAAACTGCTACTTGTGATCGTAGTTGCCGCCGCGATTGTTATAGGCCAAAAGATAATCCGGCTTCGAGACGATGGCACGGTCATAATCGGCAATAGCCCTGTCAAACTGCTGCTTGCTATATTAGGCCACTCCGCGGTTGTAAAAGTCAATCGCCATGTTTTTCGAGGTCAATGTGTTGGAATTTATTTGTGCGGTGCGGGTCTGGATGCTTAGGTCGGGGTCTTTGCTCTGCTCGCAATCGTCTTGGCCTCTCGCATTAGCCCCAGCAGGCAGTGCCAACAGCGTCACGCCACAAAACAAGATCAGCCCGCGTC
>DATCEN010000181.1:0-4087 GCA_036510015.1 Aestuariivirga sp. | reverse complement strand
GCGTGGCGCGGGTCTTCATAGACAATCGGCCCTGCCCCTGGTGGCACGCAGACATAGTAAGTTCCGCTGATCACGGAATTGGTATGGATGTGGGATGTGTGTGAGCCACCTTCAGGCAATACATTCACCCACATTGAATCACACACGGGCTTGCCACCGCGAATATCCCAATGCAAAGCCTTGGCGAATTTAGCGGCATGGCGATCAAGAATCTTCTCCAACGCTTTGAAGGCCGGAATTCGTGCTGCTAAATCATTGATGGAGGCAAAGGATGTATAGCCTTGATAGCCGTGTTTTTCGCACCACTTAATGCCAACTAAGTCATCCTGCGCCAACATCAGGCAAGCTTGTTCTAATGCGGCGTTCAATCGCGCCTTGGCTGCAGCGTCAGCACGGTAAATCAGCGTGGGAAAAAAGGACTGGATTTTGCTCATGTCTGCAGCCATATCCTGCCTAGCTGGTTTAGACAAGTTGAGGTGCCCATGGCGTTACCCGATTATCTGCTCGAAAGTTATGGCCGTTTTCGCACCGGACGCTATGCCCAAGATGAAGAGCGTTACCGCACACTGGGTGCTGGATCGCAACATCCCAAGCTGATGATTATTGCGTGCTGTGACAGCCGTGCTGCACCAGAAACTATTTTTGATGCCGGGCCTGGCGAGATTTTTGTCATGCGCAATGTGGCCAATCTTGTACCGCCCTATGCGCCTGATGGCGGCCACCGTGCGACTTCAGCGGCAATTGAATTTGCAGTCTTGTCGCTTGGTGTGCGCGACGTAATGGTGATGGGACATGGGCGCTGTGGCGGCATCAAGGCTGTTGTTGAGGGTGGCAATCCATTGAGTGCGGGTGACTTTATCGGCAAATGGATGAGCGATGTGCGCGATGTGGCAGAGGCGGTTAAGCAGGACCACGATCACGAACATGGAATCAATTTCATAACCGCAGTCGAACATGCATCCGTTGAACATTCACTGGCCAATTTGCGCACTTTCCCATGGCTGCGCATGCGCGAGAACAAAGGCGAACTTGCGTTGCATGGCGCGTGGTTTGATGTCTCGCTGGGAGAACTGCACTCGTATGACGAGCAGACCAAGAGCTGGGCTTTGGTTTGAGTTATAACTCTGCTTAATTGGGTGCGCGAAATACCTGTTTCGCGCCGCTCACTTCTTGGTCTTGCGTAGCGCGTCGCCAAAGTTGATTCCAAGTTTATCGAGCATGGCGATCAGTATAGAATTTTGATATTCCAAATGGCGAAGGACAACTTCGATCTCGCGTTCCGCTTTGATATTTACCTCTAGGTCGTGTTCTGCTCTTGCGTCTGCCTCGCGCCCTAGAATGTTCTGCCCTACCATGATTAAGGGCATCAGCATGAGCTGGATCAAATTAGATATAAATAGCCAGAAGACAAAAGCGCTTGGTGGATCGAATTGCAACTCCTTAGGCGCCAGCAAATTCCAACCCAACCAAAGCACGGTCCATATAAAGATCACGATGAAAAAACCCATCGTGCCGACATGGCTGGTGATCCACAGCGCCAGCTTGTCCAATGCGCTGGTGTTGGCTTCCACCGTTTTGCTGACATTTCGCAATGGCACTCGAAGTTTCATAATTTCCGCAACTGACGGAGGCGACTTCAGAGTCTTTTTGGGCTTGGCGCTCATGACGGTTTGACCTCGTGATTTGGATTACTAAATATCGACAATATCACATTTTGCGGGGCTCTCTGAATGAATCGCATCCAGCATTGCGGAATCAAACTAGGCCTTTAGAATTGAGCCTATCTTGACCAACTCCGCTTTTGAAAACTTCATATTCTTTAATGCGCCTATAGCATCTTCAATCTGCGATACCCGCGATGCACCGATGAGGGCGGAGGTGACTGGCTTATGGCTCAACACCCAAGCAAGGGCCATTTGAGCCAAGGTTTGATTGCGCGCCTCAGCAACAACATTCAAAGCTTTAATTCTATTCACCAGCGGAGTGGTGATCTGATCTTTTTTCAAGAAGTGGCCAACAGCGGCGCGGCTGTCTTCTGGAATGCCATTCAAGTATTTTGAGGTAAGCAGACCTTGTGCCAGCGGTGAAAAACAAATCACACCCATGCCAGTCTCACTTGTCGCCTTGAACACACCTTCTTTCAGCGGCTCTTGTTGCATCATGTTAAAGCGCGGTTGATGAATGAGGCAAGGTGTGCCCAGCTTCTTAAGTATAGCGGCTGCTTGGCGTGTGGCTTTGGCGGGATAGTTTGAAATGCCCGCATAAAATGCCTTGCCGGAACGCACCGCAAAATCCAACGCGCCCATCGTTTCTTCTAACGGCGTGTTGGGATCAAAACGGTGCGAATAAAAAATATCAACATAGTCGAGGCCCAAGCGCTTCAGCGATTGGTTCAGGCTGGCGATCATGTATTTGCGGCTGCCCCATTCGCCATAAGGCCCATCCCACATGTGATAACCGGCTTTGCTGGAGATGATGAGTTCATCGCGGTGGCTTGCGAATTGGCCACGCAAAATTTCGCCAAAGTTTTCTTCAGCACTGCCTGGCGGCGGGCCATAATTATTGGCGAGATCAAAATGCGTGATGCCATTGTCAAATGCACTTTTGCAAATGGCGTTCATCGTGGCCTTATCAGCGTTGCCGCCAAAATTATGCCAAAGGCCCAGTGAGATTGCGGGCAGAAGTAGTCCGGATTTTCCGCTGCGATTATAGATCATCAGATAGACTCCGAAAGTCGAGAACCCATTATGTCACCCTTCTCCCGTCGGGAGAAGGGTGATTGATTGCGTGTGAACGGCAGCGCGTTACTTCATCAAAGCGCGTGCTTCATCCGGCCCCAAAGGTGCGGGGCGTTTGCAAGTGGATTTGAGCGTGAGCACCTTGCGGCTTTTGCCGGCCTCCATCACCGCTGTCATCACTTCAACCACATGGGCAACAAGCGAAACATCGCAGCGCGCATGGCGTTTTTTTATGATGGCATCAGCCATGTCCGCCAAACCAGCGCCACGATAATTAGCCCAGATCACATCCGTCTGGCTGTTTTTCATGCCCCAATTTTTTACACCGAAGGGATGATCCCAAGCTTTCATTGCTTCGGGTAATTTGCCTTGCGTGGCCAACATCACATCGCCACCAAAGAAATTTGGATCAGGCACAAACATCGCACCCGTTTGACCGTAGAGTTCCATGTTCTGATGCTTATGAGCCCACACATCCCATGACAGACCCAAGGTGAAGGAGGCCCCGTTGGCGAACTCCAACAACGCATGATAGGTGGTTGGAACCTTAACTTTTAACACTTCGCCATTGCGCGGCCCATTTGTGATGGTGCGGGTTTTGCGACCCGTGCCAGCGAGAGCCGAGACGCGCTTGACTGGACCGATGAGATTGACAAGATTGGTGATGTAATAGGGCCCCATATCCAGCACTGGCCCACCACCTGGATTGAAAAAGAAATCTGGATTTGGGTGCCACATTTCCATGCCAGGCCCCATAAAATGACAGGTGCCGGAAACCACCTTGCCAATTACCCCATCATCAATGGCTTTGCGGGCCTGTTGATGCGAAGCGCCCAAGAATGTATCCGGCGCTGAGCCCACGCGCAGCTTTTTCTTTGCTGCATATTTCTGCAAGGCCAGCGCATCTTTGTATGACAAGGTGAGTGGCTTTTCTGAATAAACGTGTTTGCCAGCATCCAAGATTTGCTTCGACACTTTATAGTGCACAGCCGGAACCGTGAGGTTGACCACAATTTGAATATCATCGTTTTTCAGTAGATCTTTTACGGTTTGGGCTTTAACGCCAAATTCCTTGGCGCGCGCTTCTGCCGCTGCCATGTTCATATCCGCCACCGCCTTGACTTCGATGTGATTGAATTTTTTGGCCAGAGTGAGATAGGCCCAAGAAATGTTGCCGCAACCAATAATGCCGACGCCGAGTGTTTTATTGTTCATGTTCGCCTCTTATAGTTTTGAAAGATAATTAAATGTATTTTTTGCGAAAGACTTGAAATCTTTCGGATCGTCGTGTTCAACCACGTAGGACGTGCAGCGCGTGTTCTCACGCACAGCTTTAAAAATCTCCATCC
>DATCEN010000180.1:0-2368 GCA_036510015.1 Aestuariivirga sp. | reverse complement strand
CTTGGCGCAATTGTTCTGGCCCGCTTGGATCGCAGTTGCGGTGGGTTTAGTTGTGGCGGTGGCCACCTTTGGCAATCATGTTTTTACAGCGTTGGGGATTGCACTTTCAACGTGGATAATTCTGGGTTCAGTGTGGGTGTTAGTGAAACGCGCAAAGATCTTCAGCGTGAGTTTCGACCAGAGCCTGAGCCTTCTGGCCGCAACGCCGAGAGCTTATTATGGCTTGGTGATGGGGCACATGGGCTTGGGGCTGGTTTTACTCTCGATCACCTGCATCAGCACATGGCAGCAAGAAAACATTCTTTCGATGAAACCAGGCAGTCGCGCCATAATCGGGCCGTATGAGATCACTTTGCAAAGTATCGCTCAGGTGCAAGGTCCAAATTATGTAGCAGAGCAAGGCAGCTTTGGGATCGGCGCTGGCGGAGGAATTTTCCGCGTGATGACTGCGGAGCGGCGTTTCTATCCACTGCAACAGCAAACCACCAACCAAACCGCCATTCGCACCAATCTCATTTCCAACACCTATATCGCATTGGGTGATCCTGATGGCCAAGGCGGATGGACTGTTAGGCTTTATTATCACCCGATGGCACCGTGGTTGTGGCTTGGTGGTTGCATCATGGCGCTGGCAGGTTTTGTATCACTGAGTGACAGGCGCCTTCGTGTGGGAGTGGCGCAGAAGAAGCTTGTTCCCGCAAAAGCCGCGGTGGCCGGAGCAGCCTCATGAAACTTCGTACCGCCACCATTCTGCCATTAGCGCTGTTTGTTGTTATGGGCGGTGTATTGGTTATTGGCCTCAACCATGATCCACGCGTGATGCCCTCCACTTTGCTTGGTGCACCCCTGCCCGCCTTTGATTTACCAGCGCTTGATGAAACCCAGCCCAACATCAAAAGTACTTCAATGAAAGGTGGCTTCACGCTGCTTAATGTGTGGGGTTCATGGTGCGTGTCATGCCGTGAGGAACATCCCTTGTTGATGAGCCTCAGCAAAGACAAGCGCTTCAAACTGGTGGGCATTGATTGGCGCGACACCAAGGCCCATGCCGATGATTTTCTCGTTACCAATGGCAATCCTTATGCCGCCATCGGCACAGATCAAACTGGGCGAACCGTGATTGATCTTGGCGTATCAGGTGCGCCAGAAACTTTTGTGGTAGATAACGCCGGAATAGTGCGGCTGCGTGTGCCAGGCCCGCTTACGCCAGAGATTTGGGCCAAAGATGTTGAGCCCCTGTTAAAAGACCAAGGGCCAGCTTCATGATCCGCATTGTGTTTGCAATCATGCTCATGCTGTTCAGCGTGCAGGCAGCACATGCCGTGTTGCCTTCTGAAATGCTGACGAACCCAGTACAAGAGGCTCGCGCGCGTTCCATCAGTTCCAATCTGCGTTGCCTTGTGTGTCAAAACCAAACCATTGATGACAGCAGTGCTGATCTCGCGCGGGATTTGCGCCTCATCGTGCGCGAACGCATTGTGGCAGGCGACAGCGACGCGCAAGTCATGGATTATGTTGTGGCGCGTTATGGCAATTATGTTTTGTTAAAGCCGCCATTCCAGATGGATACAGCTTTGCTGTGGCTGTTGCCTTTTGCGGCGCTGATTTTGGCTTTGGCTGTGGCCTATACCACGTTGCGCGGGCGGCTCGTGCCCGATGACGCCGATGAACCCAACGACATTCTGAAGGGCGACTGAAATGATTTGGTTGGCGTTCGTGGTATTATGTGGTGCTGCTGCGGTGGGCGTTTCGTTTCCGCTTTTGCGACGATACACACCAGACGTAGCGCCAATGCCGCAAACCGCAGTTTATCAAGATCAGCTTGAGGAAGTTGAGCGCGACTTAAACTCCGGCAGCATTAACGCGCCTGAGGCCCAAGCCGCAAGATTCGAAATCAATCGACGATTGGAAATTGCCGGCCGTGAGGCACTGCCTTCACGCCCGCTCAACCGCTTCTGGCGCAGGGCCACATTGATGATGGTGGCAGGGCTGGTGGTTGCTGGCGGGTTTGGGCTCTATGCCTTTTTGGGTAGCCCCAACATGCCTTCTGGCACTACACAAACAGTCCAAGCCCAAGCGCCCGTTTCTATTGATGCAATGATCAGTCAATTAAAAGCGCAGCTCAAGCAAAAGCCTGATGATGTCGAAGCTTGGCGTTTGCTGGGTTTGGCTAATTTCAGCCAGCAACGATGGCCAGAATCAGTTTTTGCCTATGGCAAGGCGGTAGCCCTTTCTCCCGACAACCTTGATTTGAAATCGGCTTTGGCAGAGGCCGAGATTGGAGCCGCACAAGGCAAGGTAACACCACAAGCACAGGTCCAGATTGATGCGGTCTTGGCGAAAAACCCTAAAGACTTACGCAGTGTGT
>DATCEN010000179.1:0-2268 GCA_036510015.1 Aestuariivirga sp. | reverse complement strand
CAACTTGCGCTGAGGTCGCAACCGTTTCGTTGTCAGGAAAATACTCTGTGGGCTTTGCATGGCGAACAATAACTCTCTTTGCTGCCGTGCCTTTTATAATTTTACGAACATGAAGTTCTTCGAGAACTTTTCTTACAGTGGTGCGGCTTGCCTTCAGAGTTTCAGTCAGGACGTTTTCAGACGGTATTATATTCCCAATTTCATTTGCAGTTAGATAATCCAATGTTTTGTTAAAAGTCCGTTTGAAAACTGTTTCACCACGCATTGCGGCCTCTTTTTCGAATTAATAAACCATCGCGGTTCTTTATGTTATATTTTTGGCTATAAAAAACAATTTGACTTCACGTGGCAATATCGGTCTTTTATCGAAAAGAGACAACAACTATTTCGATGTAGAGAGTTTGATGAAACCTGTCCTCACGATCCAGAATGTTCGAAAAAGTTTCGGCCCGGTTGAGGTACTTCGCGGGGTTGATCTTGTCGTTAATCCTGGTGAGGTTTTGGCGCTAGTTGGTGACAATGGCGCTGGTAAGACGACGCTCATTAAACACATCTCTGGAGTTTACCAAGCGGACGCTGGTGAAATCTGCCTCAACGGTGAAAACATACATTCCCTTTCGCCGCGGCAAGTGCGCGAGCGCGGAATTGAAACCGTTTATCAGGATTTAGCACTTGCTGATGATCTCACCATTGGCGCAAATATTTTTCTTGGTAGAGAGCCAGTGCGTCGGCTTTTCGGCATTCTTCCTTATATTGATGAGCGCTCTATCCGCAACGAAACAACATCGCTTCTCGACCGTATTAAAAGCCATATTCCGGCAAAATCGAAAACCGTTGCACGTCTCTCTGGCGGCCAACGCCAAGCCGTTGCAATCGCGCGCGCTATCTACTGGAAGGCCAAGGTCGTCATTATGGATGAGCCTACCGCCGCTCTAGCCGTGATGGAGCGCGAAAATGTGATCAAGTATGCCCGTGAGCTTGCGGCATCTGGGGCTGCGGTCATTTATATTGGTCATAATCTGGTCGAGATTCTCGAAGTTGCCGACAGAATTGCCGTGATGTTTCGCGGCACCATCGTTCACACAACAACAGCAGGAGAAACAACACAGGAGAAGTTGATTAAATACATGACTGGTTACAAGGATAAAGAAATCGCCGCTTGACGGCACAACAACATTTAGGGAGACGTTGAAATGTTCAGGAAAATTACACTCGCAGCATCAGTTGCTACAATGGCACTCATGGCTGCTCCACAAGCTCAAGCAGAAGACAGCATTGCAGTGATCGTTAAGGCAACCACTTCAGAATATTGGCAGACAGTATTCAAGGGTGCCGAAGCAGCTGGCAAAGTACTTGGCGTTAAGGTTGAAGAACTCGGCACGCCAAAGGATGACGCTGCTGGCCAAATCGCCGTTCTCGAAGGCGCGGCAGGCAAGAAGCCAGCTGCAATTGTTATTTCACCAACCATTTTTGAAGCTTTAGGCGACCCAATTGCGGCCGTTTCGAAGGCAGGCATTCCTGTCATCATGATCGATTCAGGTGCTAAGACTGACAAATACGCCTCATTCCTGACCACCGACAACGTGGCTGGTGGCAAAGCCGCCGCTGATGCCATGGCCACCTGCATCAAGGAACGCACCGGCAAAGTCGCCGGTAAAGTGGCGTTCCTCACTGCGATGGCCGGCCATGAATCCTTGGATTCACGCGATAAGGGCTTCAAGGACGGCGTTGCTGCTTATCCTGATCTCAAACTTGTGGGCAACCGTGTTGCAAACAACGAAGAAGCTGAAGGCATGAGCCTCACCGCTGACATGCTGACTAAGGATAGCGATCTGGTTGGCATATTTGCCGACAATGCCCAAATGGGAACCGGCGCAGGAACATCGATCAGCGAGAAGAAGCTGGGCGACAAGTTGTGCCTCGTGGCCTTCGACGCCGATAAGGGCGAAGTTGAACATCTCAATGATGGTTCAATCTATGCCGTTATCGTCCAGGATCCATTCATGATGGGTTATGCAGGCGTTTTTGATGGCTATGCTGCTGCTCATGGTGTTCGCCTTCCAAAGAGCGTTGACACTGGCGTTGGCGCTGTGACCAAGAAAAATATGAGCGACCCTGCGTTTGCTGGTCTGATGGACGTAACCAAGCGCAAAACAGCTCCTTTCACTGGCAACTAAGCTTGAATGACTAATCGAACCGAGGCGATCTTTATTCGCCTCGGTTTTGATTATTGACATCTGCCATTGGCAGTTTGTGGCGGGGATATAG
>DATCEN010000178.1:0-2069 GCA_036510015.1 Aestuariivirga sp. | reverse complement strand
ACCCGTGCCTCGCCATTATATTTGATGATATCGGCGGTGGCGTAAGTCTCACTCAGCGTGGCTGGTAAGAATGAACCCGTGCCCACCATGTCAACCGGCGCTTTGGCCGCCCCCATAATCTGGCATTTTTGTGGATCGAAGCCAGATGAGGCAACGATCATGGCAGCTTTAAACCCTGCCCGATCAAGCGATTGCCTTGCATGAATAACCGAGGCAACAGAAACGCCCTTGCCGAATAAAATGCGCCGCACTTTGTCGATCAGTATGTTGGAAGGATCAAGCTGAACTGTTCGCCCACCTAGAACTGTTTCGACGATGGGGTATTCGCCGCGCACCTTCAGCCACTCGCCCACCACTTCAACCGAGCGTTCATAGTCTAACCCCTCGGCAAAGCGGCCACCATGCGTGTCCAACCTGATACCAAAGCTTTTGCCTTTTTGGTCAAGCTTGGCTTCATTGTAAAACCATTCAGCACAGCGCAGGCTATCGGCGATTTCTTGCCCCGTATAATCAACAAGGGCGATGAGTGATTTCACATCGGGCATCGTTTCATTGAACAATTTCATGGCGGCTAGAACATCGCCACCAGCATAACCTATCAAGGCATGCGGCATGGTACCCATGCCATTGCTCGCGCCAAAGAAAGGTGCAGTTAAATCCTGTGATGAACCAACAAAGCCCTTCACGGCGCGGTTAGCAGAGCGTGCGGCTTCGCTACCCACCTTAGCGCCGTAAGCAGCAAGGATATTCATCTCGGCGCCAGAACCATGGCGTGCATGCATGTCCATGAATGCCGCATACGGAATGGCCAAACACATTTCATAAGCATTATTAGCCGCCACACAAGGAAAGCCAGTCTTCTGCAACAATAGCGTTTCGATTTCCGAAAGCTTCTGCATCGAGCCGGTAATTTCCATCAGCTTTTGTTCAGATGGAACAACTTCGCCTTCTGCTACAAAGCGTTTTACTTTTGCATCCGGCACGAAATGATTGATCAACCGGATAACGGGCTCCAGTGCGGCCACAACTCGGCGGCGCATGAACACCGCATAAGTCACCTCAGCACCTTCATGCGAAGCCACAATGCGGCTGGTGTTGGTAAAATATTTATCGGTTTGCGCGCCAATTGGCCCTGCGGCTTCAACAAGGGCAACAAGGCGGTCTAGAATCTGGGCTTGGCTGGATGAGAGTGTCATGGCTCCACATTCCACATTTCACGTGCCCGCGTCAAACAGGCACCTCTTTGCGGCAGTGTCTAAGACTTCAATGCCGCCTGCACACCCAGTTTCAGCACATCATTATCCGTTACTGCCGCCATGAAAGTATAACCCATCGCAGCATATTTGCTGATGTGTTCTGGCGTGCCAGCAAAGGCACCAGCCACCAGCTTGTGCTTTAGAGCCACGGCAACAATCTTTTTCATCGCCACCAAATTGGCCGCACTCAAACGGTTGAGCTCTGCCCCCTTAGACAGCGCGATCGACAAATCCGATGGCCCAACGAACAGCCCGTCAAGCCCCGGCACACTGGCAATCTCTTCAACAGCATCCAAGGCTTCTTGCGTTTCAATCATTGCAAAAACCAGCGTGTCGCGGTTGGCCTCTTTCAAATAAACCACTGCCGATTTGCCTGAGGCCTGCACCATGGCATAACCACCCCATGAACGCTGGCCCAGTGGTGGATATTTAGCAGCCTTCACCAAGGCCCGCGCCTGTTCAGCAGAATTGATCATCGGCGCAATCACCACTGACGAGCCAAAATCTAAAGCCTGGCCGATGAGGCCGGGATCATTCCACAACACGCGGGTGATGACAGGCTTGCCCGCTGCCGTAATTGCCGCTGCCATTTCGCCAGCGCTGTCCATGCCAATCAACCCATGCTGCAAATCAAGCGTCACACCGTCAAGCCCCGCACGGGCTAATTGACCTGCCAACTGTGCGCCGGGGATGCCCATCCATGAAAACAGGAAGGGCTTGCCATCATGCAATCGTGCCCGAAGGCTCATTTCTGCTCTGCTTTTAACAGTTCGCGCGCATCAGCCAGTTTTTGGGCCATGGTGTTTTTGATGA
>DATCEN010000177.1:0-8474 GCA_036510015.1 Aestuariivirga sp. | reverse complement strand
CCGATGGTTTAACCCTCACTTTTCATCTGCGCAAAGGTGTGAAATTCCATTCTGGCGTGAACGGCTTTACACCAACGCGTGATTTTAATGCCGATGACGTTTTGTGGTCTTTTGCCCGTCAATCGGATGATAAAAATCCGTGGCATAAAGTGTCAGGCGGCAGCTTTGACTATTTCAGCGACATGGGAATGCCCGACTTGATCGACAGCATTTCCAAAACTGATGACAACACGGTGGTAATGAAACTGAAACAACCCAACGCGCCAATCCTTGCCAATTTGGCGATGGATTTTGCCACCATTCAATCGGCTGAATATGCTGATTTTTTGATGAAGAAGGGAACGCCAGAACAGTTTGACCAACTGCCAGTGGGCACTGGCCCGTTCTCATTTGTGGATTATCAAAAAGACTCGGTCATTCGTTATAAGGCAAACCCAAATTATTTCGGTGGCAAGCCTAAGGTGGATGATCTGGTCTATGCCATCACACCGGATGCTTCTGCGCGTTATGCCAAAATGAAAGCTGGCGAATGCCAAGTGATGATAGCGCCGAACCCTGCTGATATTCCGGCAATGATGAAAGATGATAGCATCAACCTCATCCAACAAGCTGGCCTTAACATTGGCTATCTGTCGATGAATGCGCAAAAACCACCATTTGATAAGCCGGAAGTGCGCAAAGCCATTGCCATGGCGATTGATCGTGGCGCGATCTTGAAGGAAGTTTATCAGGGCGCTGGCCAGCAAGCCAAGAACCCAATTCCACCTACGATGTGGTCTTACGATAAAGATGCTGTCGACATTCCGTATGATCCTGCTGCTGCCAAGGCCGCTCTTGAAAAGGCTGGTGTAAAAGACCTGCAAACTGATCTGTGGTGGATGCCAGTGCAACGCCCTTACAATCCGAATGCAAAACGTATGGCTGAAATGATGCAAGCTGACCTTGAAAAGGTCGGTATTCACGCCAAACTCGTGTCATACGAATGGGGTGAATATCGCAAGCGCGCGCAAGCGGGCGAAGATCAAATGGCACTCTTGGGATGGACTGGCGACAATGGCGATCCAGACAATTTCCTTGCCGTGCTTTTGGGCTGCGGTAAGGACGGAAAACCTAACAGCAATAACATCCCAAAATGGTGTGACGCAAAATTCCAAGATGATGTGAACAAAGCTGTCACATTGGTGGATCAGGGTGAGCGCACTAAACTTTATGTAGATGCGCAAAAGATTGTTGATGCACAAGTGCCGTGGGTCAACATTGCGCATTCAACTGTGTTTGAACCTGTGAGCAAGAAAGTCACGGGTTATAAGGTCTCGCCACTGGGCTCACATGAGTTCGAAAACGTGGATGTGACTGAATAATAATTTAGAAAACATTCGCCTTCCCCGCGCTTATAGGGGAAGGCGGATAATTCTCATGCTCCGCTTTCTCATCAAACGCCTGTTGCTGACGATCCCCACTTTCGTTGCATTGATGTTTGTGACCTTCATAATGCTGCGTCTTGTGCCAGGTGATCCAATCGAGGTGCGCCGTGGTGAGCGTGGTATTGATCCAGTGCGACTTGCACAGCTGCGTCATGAAATGGGTTTGGATCAACCCGTGTGGAAGCAGTTCCTTGATTATGCTTCAGGCATTTTGCATGGTGATTTTGGCACATCGATTGTATCGAAAACGCCGATCACCCATGAGTTCCTGACTTTGTTTCCTGCCACTTTGGAACTCTCACTCTGCGCCGGCCTGTTGGCAATTTTGTTAGGTGTTCCGGCTGGCGCCTTCGCCGCTGTTAATCGCGGCAAGTTTTTTGATCAGACGTTGATGGCCACAGCGTTGACGGGCTATTCGATGCCGATATTTTGGTGGGGCTTGGTTCTCATCCTTTTCTTCTCCAACACACTGCATCTCACACCGGTTTCCGGCCGTGTGGATTTGGTGAAATTCTATTATCCCCAACACACTGGGCTTCTGCTTTTCGACAGTCTTATATGGGGCCCCAAAGGCGCATTCTTTGACGTCGTGCGTCATCTTATATTGCCCACAATCGTGCTTGCGACTTTGCCCCTCGCGGTGGTCGCGCGCATGACGCGGTCATCTATGCTTGAAGTTTTGGAAGAAGATTACGTGAGAACTGCCAAAGCCAAAGGCCTATCGCCCTTTCGCATCATCGGCCTTCATGCGCTGCGCAATGCTTTCATTCCGGTGATTACTGCAATCGCCCTGCAAATAGGCTCCTTATTGGCCGGTGCTGTGCAAACCGAAACAATTTTTTCATGGCCCGGTGTAGGCCATTGGCTGATCAGCTCTATTAGCAGGCGTGATTACCCCGCCTTGCAAGGTGGCATTATGTTGATTGCTGTTGTGGTCATCAGCGTCAATCTCCTGCTTGAACTCACACTTGGCATCATCAATCCAAGGCTGCGACATGACAATTGAAACAGTGGCACGCGATGTGGTCCAACGCGCACCGCCAACCCCGGTCGCCGCCTTTTGGCGTGCGTTCAGTGAAAATCGTGGCGCTGTAGTCGGTCTCATTGTTGTGTGTTTAATTGTGCTGTCGGGCGTTTTTGCGCCACTGCTCACGTCTTACAATCCCTTGGAACAATACCGCGACGCCGTAAAGTTGCCACCCGTATGGGCCGAAGGAGGCAGTTGGTCGCATGTGCTTGGAACTGATCCCTTGGGCCGCGACATGTGGGCAAGGCTGATCTTTGGCTCAAGGCTGTCAATCTTCATTGGCCTTTCGGTAATGCTCGTTTCCACAGTGATCGGCGTTGCCCTTGGGCTTATAGCGGCACGCGTTGGCGGTCTGCTCGATACGATCATCCTGCGCTTGATGGATTTGATCATGTCCATTCCCGATTTGGTTTTCGCCATTATGATCATTGCCGTGATCGGCCCAAATCTGGTGAACACGATTGTGGCCATCACATTCGTGTTTTTGCCACGCTATGTTTTGTTGGTGAGGTCAGCAGCGCGTGTTGAACTCACCAAAGATTATGTGACAGCGGCCAAAGTCTCAGGCCTTCGCCCTCTACGTTTAATGTTAACGACCGTGCTTCCGAATTGTGTGGCACCGCTCATGGTGCAAGCTGCGCTTGGCGTATCAGATGCAATCCTCGAAGCCGCGGGCCTTGGCTTTTTAGGCTTGGGTGCACAGCCCCCAGCGCCCGAATGGGGCTCCATGCTGGCCGATGCGAGAGACCTTATTACGTCTGCGCCTTGGGTTATGGCCATGCCTGGTCTTGCTATTCTCATCACTGTGCTTGCGATTAACCTCATGGGTGATGGCTTGCGCGATGCGCTTGATCCACGCTTGAGGCGGAGCTGAAGAATGGCGCTGCTCACCATCAAGAATCTAACAGTGGAATTTAAAACAGGTGGTGGCATGTTCCGCGCGGTTGACCGTATGTCTCTGGAAGTCAACAGCGGCGAAGTTTTGGCTGTCGTTGGCGAGAGCGGCTCCGGCAAATCTGTCGCAATGTTGGCGGTCATGGGCCTATTGCCGTGGACAGCGCAAGTCACCGCAGATGTAGTTGAGTTTGAGGGCAGGGATTTACTCAGTCTTTCTCCCAAAGAGCGCCGCGCGATTAATGGCAAAGAGATCGCCATGATTTTCCAAGAACCGATGACCAGTCTCAACCCATGTTTCACCGTAGGCTGGCAAATTACTGAAACATTACGCACGCATGAGGGCATGAACCACAGTGAAGCACGCATCCGCGCCCTGCAATTGATGGAAGAAGTGGGAATTCCTGCCGCTGGCCAGCGCATGCGCTCATTTCCACACCAGTTCTCGGGCGGGATGGCGCAGCGCGTTATGATTGCTATGGCCTTGGCTTGCCGCCCGAAATTGCTGATTGCAGATGAGCCAACAACGGCTTTGGATGTAACCATCCAGGCACAAATCTTAGACTTGCTGTCGCGCCTACAAAAAGAACGCGGCATGGGCCTCGTACTCATCACCCATTCAATGGGAGTTGTGGCTGAAATGGCTGACCGTGTTTGTGTGCAATATGCGGGTCAAAAAGTTGAAGAACAGGCCGTGCGGCCGCTTTTCGCCAAACCGCGCCACCCTTATACGGCAGCCTTGCTTTCAGCTTTGCCAGAACGCGCAACAACCCAGACTTTGACAGCCATCAAAGGCGTGGTGCCCGGCCAGTTTGATCGGCCACGCGGGTGTCTGTTCAATCCGCGTTGCGACTTTGCCACTGATCTCTGCCGCACGCAGGAACCCACCATGAATAAGGGTGTGCTGTGTCACTATCCGTTGGGAGGCAAATGATGCCTCTCCTCGAAGCCACAAATTTGCAGCGCCATTACAGCGTGTCGCGCGGCGCCTTTTCAAAGCCTGCCAGCTTGCACGCGGTCGACGGCGCCAACTTCACGCTGGAGAAAGGCAAGACGCTGGCAGTGGTTGGTGAAAGCGGTTGTGGCAAATCCACATTAGCGCGAATGATCACCATGATTGAGCCGCCAACGTCCGGCGAACTAACAATTGCTGGCAGCAGAGTGGATGGCGCATCAGCCCAAACTTTACGTGCGCTTCGCCCCAAAGTTCAGATGGTGTTTCAAAATCCTTATGGTTCACTCAATCCGCGCCAAAAAATCGGCACGATTTTGGAAGAGCCATTGGCGGTAAATACCGCGCTCGGCACAACCCAGCGTCGTGAAAAAGCCCGCGCCATGATGACGGCTGTAGGCTTGCGTCCAGAGCATTATGATCGTTATCCGCATATGTTTTCCGGCGGCCAACGACAGCGCATCGCTATAGCCCGCGCATTGATGTTGGAGCCCGAATTGGTTGTGCTCGATGAGCCAGTTTCAGCGCTTGATATTTCAATTCAAGCTCAAGTTTTAAACTTGTTGGCTGAACTGCAAAGTGAATTCAATCTCGCGTATCTTTTTATTAGCCACGACCTCACGGTGGTGCGTCATATCGCCGATGAAGTGATGGTGATGTATCTTGGGAAAGTTGTAGAGCATGGGCCAGTTGATGCTGTGTTCAGCGCACCGTTGCACCCTTATACGAGGGCCCTCCTCTCGGCCACACCGATTGCTGATCCTCTGGCCAAGCGCAACCGCACGGCGCTGAAAGGTGAAATACCTTCACCGCTCAATCCTCCAACTGGGTGTCCGTTTCATCCACGATGCCCAATAGCAATCGCAGAATGTACATCGCGGGTTCCAATCCAACGCGAGATTCACAATCGCATAGTGGCGTGCCATCTGGCGTCATGATTTTTGGCCCGCTTACGGGATTTGTGTTCCTATGCTGACAAGGCCTGAAGCATTTTCACATTAGCTGAAGGGTTCGGCTTTTTTATCCACGTGATGAAATCAACAACGCGGCGATCAAGCTTCAAGCGGTGATTTTGCGCAATGTCACTGAGTCTATGATTGAGAAATGGATTCTCAAAGCGTTCCAATGTCGCTGCAACATACGTTGTCGCGGCTTCAGCCATGCCGTAGCCGGCGAAACCCGGAATAACTTCTTCACGATAAAGATCAGTGAGTCGCTTTTTGATTGCTGGGTCGCTGAGGATTTCTCGCACCGTTTCATCGGGCGGCCGCTTTTGCGAACGCCAAATTTCAGCCAGAAAACTATGACCAAGATTGAGGATGTGAAGTTTAAGCCGTAGGAATGGCTCAAGATCATCCGTTTCAACGATCGCCGGATGTGTGAATGGAATTTTGTAGGTAACTTCGCGCTTGATGGCCCACAATGCATATGGCTCAGCGATCGCACCCACTGGTTCAATTGCTTCGGACACGATGCGGTCAACAAGTGTGTCACAAAGGGTGACTTTGGTTGAGATCCATGTATTGAACCTAGAATCCAATTTCCATTTATCGGCAAGCGCAACTAAAATTTGGCGAAGAACTTTGCCGTTTTCTGAAATTAATTCGCATGGCAAAATCAGCAGCGGCTTGCCGCCAGCCAGATATCGCGCGCGAAGCAAGCTTAGCAGTTTTGCAGGGAAACTTGCCGGCACCTGATTATCACTTGGAGCACTCATTTCGTCTTCGGCCGCAACGGCATAACCGCTTTCACCAACGTTCGAAATCACCACTTCTGCATCATTGGCGAAAACTTCGTTCAACTTCTGCCAATCGCGATCCGCAATTAGCCCGCCATCGATACTTTTGACCGTAAGAGTATTATTGACGGTCTTGTTATCAATGATGCCGCGAATGATGACTGGGTAGCCTGCTTTATCCCCAAACGCCGATACTCTACCGGATCTTTCCGTTCCGCGCGTTGTTTTGACAACTGTAATTGGCCCAATATCTTGGCCAGCAATGCGCGCTTCGTGAATGAATAAATCGGCATGGGCCTGCAAAAAACGGCTCGTGCCAAACTGGACAACCCGCTTAGTCATCTCCAGAAATTTCAACCAATGCCTTGATCAAACCATTCTTGTTGGATGACCAGAACGGAAGATCACTAACAACTTTATTAAGTGTGGTGCGATGAGTGAGAAGTTTTTGGATCGGTACCTTCTTAGATTTGATCGCCGCTATAACATGATCAAAATCTATGGCAGTAGCATTTCGGCTGGCCATCAAAGTCATTTCACGTTTGTGAAATTCTGAATCTGAAAATGTGATGTCGCCCTTGATAAGACCCACGAAAACATAGGTGCCACCATGAGCCACATGGGCAAAGCTTTGCTCCATCGATGCTTTGTTTCCTGTTGCATCAAAAACTGCATCAAAGCCGTCACCATCTGAAGCTTGCATGATCGAGGCAGAAGCGTTGGTGTCAACGATCACTGTATTGGTAATTCCTGTTGCAGCACTTGCCAATGACAGCCGATCTTTGTCACGGTCAACCAAAGTAACCTTGGCGCCTGCGATTTGTGCGAATATCGCCGCGCCTAAGCCAATAGGCCCAGCCCCAACGACAAGTGCTTTTGCACCGTTACTTACACCAGAGCGCCTCACAGCATGAGCGCCAATTGCCAAGAATTCTACGGTTGCAGCTTCATCGAGTGTCAACCCGTCAGCCAAAATGAGGTTGCGTTCCGGCAAGCTGACAAATTCACACATGCCGCCATCGCGGTGAACGCCAAGAACTGCGATGTTCATGCAACAATTGGGTTTGCCAATCTTGCATGCATGGCAGGTGCCGCAGGCAATATACGGATTGATCACCACCTGTTGGCCAATTTGAAATCGGCTTGAGGTTGGGGTTTCAACAACTGTGGCAGAAAGCTCGTGGCCAATCACCCGCGGGTAATTCAAAAACGGCTGTTGGCCTTCGTAGATATGATAGTCTGTGCCACAAATGCCCACGCGCTCAATTTTGAGCAGCACCTCACCCTGAGCGCGCGTTGCTATAGGCCTTGTTTCAACGGCAATGGCATGGGGCGCAAGACAGACAACGGCTTTCATCATCGCTGTCGATTTATCTCCACTCATGTCGAACCCTCCAGCGCCCCACAAGGGAACGATATTTTGTCGATCAAACTCAAGCGCCACATTGGCATTTTGGGTTAGAGACCGCTCTGCCGTTTTTTCTGTAAATTATCTAGGTAGACAACGAGCGCAATCAGCAAGCCTTCCAGCACCATTTCCCAGAAGGGATCGACATCAAGAAGCACGGCGCCGTTGGCCATTGTTTCGAAAAGAACCGCACCAGCGACGGCTCCCAGAACCGTGCCTCTGCCGCCAAACAGGCTGGCACCGCCAACAACGACTGCGGCAATTGCTTGCAACTCATAGGCGTTGGCCATTGACGGAGAAGCTATACTCAGGCGCGATACAAGAAGAATACCCGCCAAAGTCGCCAAGCCGGAGCTCAATACATAAGCAACCATGGTCATTCTGAAAACTGGAATGCCCTGTCTGCGTGCAGCCTCACTGTTGGAGCCAATCGCATAAAGATATCGTCCCGTGCGCGTGTAACTCAGCATGTAGTGTACCACTATTGCAACCACCAGCATGGTAGTGAATAGATTTGGAATGCCCAAAAGCGAGCCGCGTGAAAAATCTTTGATTCCTGGCGGCAATCCGCCAACCGTCATGCCGCCCGACACCAGAAGCGCAAAACCGCGATAAACCTGAAGTCCAGCTAATGTTACAACGAAGGCCGGAATTCCTAATTTTCCGACCCCAGCGGCGTTAATTGCCCCAACCAAAACACCCGCCAACATCGTCAAACCAACAGAAACGGGTATGCCGTAACCGTGCGATAGAAGCTGTGCAACAATTACACCGCAAAATGCGGCCACTGATCCAACCGAGAGATCGATGCCAGCGATGATGATGGTGCACAATACGCCAATGGCAATGATGCCTGAAATGGAAACTTGGCGCATCATGTTGCTGATGTTGTCGACAGTCATGAAATTGGGCGCTGTTACCGAGAGCACAATCCATAGAATGACCGTGAACGTCACCACATAGGTCTCGACCGGCAAGCGGTGGAAAACCGCACTCAAAGAAAAGTTCTTCATAAATCTATATCCCCGCCA
>DATCEN010000176.1:0-4793 GCA_036510015.1 Aestuariivirga sp. | reverse complement strand
ATCGATATACAGAAAGCCGCCTCGACAAAGTGGCCATGACACTGCTCGACGATATTGAACAGGATACCGTGGACTATACGCCAAACTATTCAAATGAATTTCAAGAGCCATCAGTTCTTCCCGCCAAGTTCCCCAACTTGCTCGTGAATGGCGCGGGCGGCATCGCCGTCGGTATGGCCACCAACATGGCGCCGCATAATTTGGGCGAAGTGATTGACGCCACCGTGGCACTGATGGACAATCCCGCCATCACCTTGGAAGAGCTTCTGCCAATTATTCCGGGCCCCGATTTTCCAACGGGCGGCATAATCCTAGGCCGCGCTGGTATTAAATCCGCTTTCAGCACCGGGCGCGGCTCGATCGTGCTGCGTTCTAAAGTTGAAGTGCAGGAAATTCGCAAAGACCGCAATGCTCTTGTGGTGACTGAAGTTCCCTATCAGGTCAACAAATCCACTATGGTCGAAAAGATCGCGGATTTGATCCGCGAAAAAACCATCGAAGGCATTGCTGATATACGCGATGAATCAAGCCGCGAGGGCGTGCGTGTGGTTATTGAATTGAAGCGCGACGCCGAACCAGAAGTCGTTCTCAACCAACTGTGGCGATTTTCACCGCTGCAAAGTTCCTTCAGCGTCAATAACATTGCGCTGATGCGCGGCCGGCCAGAGCAGTTGACTCTGATTGATCTGCTCAAAGCTTTCGTCACCTTCCGCGAGGAAGTGATCACACGCCGCACCAAATTCCGTCTGCGTAAAGCGCGAGACCGTGCGCATGTTTTAGTTGGCCTTGCCATTGCCGTGGCCAATATCGACGAAGTAATTAAGTTAATCCGTGGCTCGAAAGATTCAGGCGAAGCCCGCACCGCTTTGATGGCCCGCGCCTGGCCCGCCAAGCTGTTAGAACCATTAATCGCGCTGATTGCTGATCCGCGCCATGTGTTGAAGCCTGATGGCACCTATGTACTGTCTGATGAACAAGCCCGTGCCATTTTAGAATTGCGTCTGGCGCGTCTCACGCAGTTAGGCCTTGATGAAATAACCGAAGAGTTGAACAAACTGGCGGTTGAAATCAAAGACCTATTAGAAATCTTGTCCAGTCGTGCTCGTGTTCAAGCCATCATCAGAGCAGAACTCGCTCAGGTTAAAAATGATTTTGCCACGCCGCGCCGCACGGCCATTGAAAACAATGAGGGTGAAGTTGACGACGAAGACCTGATCCAACGCGAAGATATGGTTGTGACTGTTTCGCATGCTGGTTATGCCAAGCGTGTGCCGCTGTCGGCTTACCGTGCCCAGCGCCGCGGTGGCAAAGGTAAAACAGGTGCACAGGTGCGCGACGAAGATTTCGTCACCAAGCTTTTTGTGGCCAATACCCATACACCCATTTTGTTTTTCTCATCAATCGGGATGGTTTATAAACTCAAAGTCTGGCGCCTCCCGGTGGGCAACCCGCAGGCCCGTGGCAAAGCGCTCATCAACATGCTGCCCCTTGATCAGAAAGAACGCATCACCACCATCATGCCCATGCCGGAAGATGAAGCCAGCTGGGCCAAGCTGCAAATGATTTTCGCCACTAAATCCGGCGATATCAGGCGTAATGAAATGGCGGATTTTGAAAGCATCAACCGCAATGGCAAAATTGCCATGAAGTTGGAAGAGGGCGATGCACTGATTGGAGTTGAGGCCTGTTCTGACGCCGATGATATATTGCTCACCACCGCCCAAGGCCAGTGCATCCGCTTTGCTGCAACTGACGTGCGCGTGTTTCAATCTCGCGGCTCAACGGGTGTGCGCGGCATCAGGCTGGCGGATGAAGACAAAGTGATCGGCATGTCTGTGCTCAAACATGTTGAGGCCACATCAGATGAACGCAGCGCCTATATCAAGCGCAGCCGCGCGGCATTGGGTGAACAAGCCGAAAATGGTGGCGATGATGAAGCTGCTGCCGAAGGCTTTACGCTTTCAAACGAACGCTATGAAGAAATGGTCAAACTGGAACAGGTGATCCTGACGGTTTCGGCCAATGGTTATGGCAAGCGTACATCGACCTATGAATACCGCATTACCAATCGTGGCGGCAAAGGCATCACGGCCATGGCAGTTAATGATCGCAATGGACCATTGGTGGCCTCATTCCCGGTGGTGGCACAAGACGATATTATGTTGGTCACAGATGCAGGCCAAGTGATCCGCTGCCCAGTGAAGGATATCCGGCTTGCGGGTCGTTCAACTCAAGGTGTGATCGTGCTGAAGGCAGCAGATGACGAACATGTGGTTTCGGTAGAGTGCATCAGCGATGATGCAACTGATGATGCCAGTGCAGAGGTTATTCAAGAAACTTAATTGCAGGATTTTCGTAAAGTCTGCCAATCAGCCTCATCTAATACCTGCTTGGGCTTTTTCCCATCAGGCAGAGGTATTATTTTGGCCATACGTGTTTCTGTGCCCGGATGGGTTGAGAACATCGAGCCAAACTGAGACAATGCACTACTGTTGGATTGGCCACCGCCTTCTCGCTTCAGCATCCGGTTAAAGAAATCTCTCAAGCCAATAGGATCAACACCAGCCGCAATCAGTGTTTGTCGCGCATAATCATCAGCAGCTTCTTCGGCTGCCCGGCTTTGACGAAATTGTTCCATCATGGCAATCGTTCCACCACTGTGTGAGCTGCCAAAAGGATCGGAGATCAAGTTCAAGGTAAAGCGTCTGATCATCTGTGTTTCAGGATCAGCATGCACCACGTGGCCAATCTCATGTGCTAACACACCAGCCAATTCTTCTGGTCTTTCGGCCTGTTCAATCAATTTGTGGGATACGATGATGAGTCCGCCCGGAAGTGCAAACGCATTCACGAAACTCAGATCATAAATATGCACACTCACATTGGGCATTTCGGCATCACCTGTAGCCAGAACATTCACCAATTTGGTCATTACAAGATCGGCCGACGTGTTCTGACAAATGTGGCCAAGTGATGCAAAATCCGTTTCTTCAGACGCGCCGGCTTGAACGCGCCATTTTAATGGTACAATGGTGGCCAGCGCATGGGGCAACACAGATTGAAACGACCAAGCGATAACGACAATCACAGCAAATATTGCGATTAAGAAATTGAACTTAGTTCCAGTGCCGTAACCCTGATTTTGCACAAGTTTGAAATCGGGCCGCAGTGCCAAAATGGCTTCAACTTGTGCCCTGTCTTCAATCAAAATCCTCACTTTATGCGCCAACGAAGAGCGCAGCGATAACGCTTTGTCGGGGCGGTAGGGTGTTGCCAAACTAAGCTGCGACAAGGCAAAATTCACCTTGTCCTCAAGGGTCAACCTTAGTTCAAGTTCCCCGCCATGCAGTATGGCCCTTGCGTTTTGGTATCGGGGGCTTAACCCATCGCAATACTGGCAAGAGCTGCCATTCAAAGTGGGTTCCTGAGCTGACATCGTGCAATCCTGCCACGACAATAATAAAGCAGCAATGAATGTTGCAGGAAAACCACACCATCAAAAAAACGCATATTAACGCTTTATGGGCCTGATTGAACCCCTGCGCTGCCCCAATTAAGTTTTAGGAGACCGGCAGAGCTATTTAATAATTTTAAGCCTTTTGGGCCTATTCGGCGTGAAGGTGGATGTGTTCTGTTGATGCTAATGGATGTAAAAATCTGGCAAATGCGCACCTGGCAATTCTGTCTGGTGGTTTTGGCGTTGTGTATGGTGGCAACGCCAGCCGCCCGCGCTGACAATGGCTTTTTTTCGCCATTCTTTAATTTCTTTGGCCGAGGCCCAGAAATTCATCTTCCACATCCCGACATCCATTTGCCAAAACTTGAATTACCAATGTTTTGGACCAGCGATCTAAAACAGGGCCGAGATGCATTCACCAGAGGTGACTATGCCAAGGCCAGGGTGGCTTTTTTGCGCGCGTCCGATGAAGGCAATCCAGTGGCGGATTGGTATCTGGGCCATATGTACCGCATGGGGCGCGGCGTGCCAATGGACGCGGCCATTGCTTATTCATATTTCAGCCGCGTGGCCGATGCCTATGATGGTGATGAAGATCAGGATGATCCATACCGCTTGCGCATCACCGTTGATGCCAAAATCCGCGTCGCAGATTATTTGCGAGTTGGCATTCCAGCGGCGCATTTGGAGGCCAACCCACAAGCCGCGGCGCGCACTTATTTGCAAATGGCCACCAACTATGGCCACCCTCGTGCACTTTATGAACTGGGCGAGATGAGCATCAACGGAGAAGGCATGAGGAAAAACCCACCACAGGGTTTGAAATGGCTTTACGCCGCCACACGCAAAAACTCTGCTGAGGCTTCAGCGTTGTTGGGTGATCTTTGTGCGAGTGGCACGTTTGTGCCTCAAGATGATGCCAAGGCCTTGTCTTGGTATCTGATTGCGGCGGAGCGCACCACATCTGACGAAAACCCCCAGATTTTTTCAAGGTTGAATGAATTAAGGTTTGTTGCCACCGAAGAAACGCGTTTGGAAGCCGTGGCCAAGGCCCGCGTTTGGGATGACCAAAATCCCATGGTTACCTCTCATTAAAGTAGTCTTGAACCGAGTGTCTAACAATGCGAAGTGTGACTGATGAGCATCATTGAACCCAAGATTGCCACCAAAACGACTTTCACACAGCGTCTCAGGCGTTATTTCTTCACTGGCATTGTGATCATTGCCCCGGCGGCCATTACCATCTGGGCCACATTGTGGTTCATCGAAACCATTGACGGCATCGTAAAACCGCTGCTCGGCCCCTACATAAATCCGGATAACTATTTGCCCTTTC
>DATCEN010000175.1:0-2993 GCA_036510015.1 Aestuariivirga sp. | reverse complement strand
AAAGGCGACTAAGATAGCAAATCTGTTTGGCCGCGAAGGTGCTAGTGTTTTCCAGCCAAGTTTTGGCGTGCGCACAAATTCGGACTTGCGGGCAATCATCGCTTCGCCGAGGGCCCAGCTATTTTGTACGCTGAAGCCGATTGCGAAAATCGTAAAGGCAATGGCGCGCAGTATCGTAATTGCATCTGTCTTCAACGTTTGCCGCTCCAACGCCCGTTGGCTGACCACGAATGCAAAGGCAAAAACGACTGTCGCAATCGTCATTAGTACTGACAATATACGGTAAAAATTAAGTTCTGGAAAAGTGCCATAAGCATGCAGGCCTAAGGCTGCGAGGCCGAACAATAACGCAGTGGCAAACTGTAATCCTGATGTGAGGTGCAACACGCCAACCACTTTTTGTCGCAATGGAACTTTAGAATGTAAAAGCGGCAGCACCAGTTTTCGCGCGACTCCGAGAGACCCCTTCGTCCAGCGAAATTGTTGGCCGCGCAGATCAGTTAATTGCGCTGGAATTTCTGATGGCGTTGAGATGTCCATTGTGTATTGGCAGGTCCAGCCCGCTATTTGAGCGCGGAATGAGAGATCGAGATCTTCGGTTAGGCTGTCGGCTGACCAACCACCTACGCTCTCGATGGCTGAGCGACGCCATATACCCGCCGTGCCATTGAAATTGATGAAGCAGCCAGCTGCTTGGCGCCCCCCTTGCTCAATCGTGAAATGGTTATCCAGCGCCAAAGCCATCAAGCGCGTGAAGATGGTATTCTTGGCATTGCGATGCGCCCAACGGGTTTGTACGAGTGCTAATTTCTCTGATTGAAATAGCGGGATCGTTCTTTTCAAGAAATTACTACTGGGCGTGAAGTCAGCATCAAAAATCGCTATAAATGCGCTGTGCCCGGCATCCACGGCAAGTCCATTTGCCAGTGCACCCGCTTTGAAGCCATCACGCGTAGTGCGGCGCAAATGAGTTATTCTGAGGCCTTGTTCACGGTGCAATTTTTCAACAACCGCGCCGGCAATACTTGTCGTTGAGTCAGTTGAGTCGTCCAGCACTTGAATTGCAAGGCGATCGTGTGGATAGTCGAGCTTGGAAACAGCCGACAAAAGCTGCTCTATGATTGGGCCTTCGTTATAGATCGGGAGTTGAATAAGAACGCTGGGCCATTGACCATTTTCTATTTCAGCAACAGGTGCTGCAACGGTTTTAGTCGACAAGAATTGTGCAATAAGCCATAATTGCAGCAGCGAGAAAGTCACAACAATAATTGTCGCAAGCGTGGCTATGAAAACGAGCAGTAAAGGAATCATCAAATTTCCATTAGCATGATTTACGAACCCGCGTTTAAAGAAAACCGTTGGCGTTGATGGGTGCAAAACGTGTTTGAAAAGTCAATATTGGTTAATGTTCCAATTTTGCGACACAACTACCTCTTCAAAAAAAGTGTTCGCTTAGTCGCGCGAAAACTGAGGGTTGTGTTCGATTTGAAGCTAAGAGTTGCAATTCAGAGGTAACTTGATCTTCGAATGTTTTCAACCTGAGCTGTCTCGCCTCGAAGGCCTTTGCAGATTTGCTTTGATATGCTTTTTTGCTGCGCAAAGCGGCGGCAACCGCTGGCGCTAACTGGCCGATTTCTTGGACGATGCCACTATGGTCGTTCAGGGTGTCGAGAAGCATGCCGCGCATTTTGTCGTAAGACGTATATCCTTTGGTGCGCCCCATGAGGACCAGCGGTTTGCAATTTGAACGAATGGCTGCGAGAGCCAGATGCATTCTTCCAGTCACAAGCAGATCAGCTTGGGCCAAGGCGCGGATATTTTCGCCATAGTCATGGTGGTTATTTGTGTGGATGACGGTCTTGGGTCCCAGACGCACGCAAAGGGCATCGCGCAAAAACTCTACATATGCGTCATCTGAAGGATGGTTTGGCCAAAACCTATTGTCATTCGACAAAAGAAGATAGTGAGCCTTCGGCATATGTATTGACACTTGTTCCACAACGTGGTCGGCATAGTCTTTGCGGTTAGCATCTGTGTGAACATCGAAAAATGAACGGAATGATTGCTCAGATAGATTGAGCGCGATGAGCGGAGCGCGCGCCTTGTTTGGCGAAGGAAGTTGCGCGCCACCCGCAGGTGAGATTTCGGGATCATAGTAGAAAGATAGATCAGGAACACGACGGGCAGGTAAGCCGACCCGCTTTTCAAAATTATCCAAGGAGAGTTCATCACGCAGCCAGAATTCAGCGCCGCGCAGTTCGCGTAATTGGTGCAGGATAGGTGGTATTACGTCGTGTCGAAACGAGCAGGTGATTATCACTTTGCTTCCCCGCTTGATTGCTTGCTCAGCAAAGGTCAATCGATTGAGGCTGGGTACATCTCCACAGGTTCCATCGATGAGATCTGCGCCCACAATAAAAACCAAGTCGCATTGCCCGAGGGTACTGTTTTTGGCCAGCAGAGTTTCGGTCAATTCTGCCCTAATTTTGGCAGCGTGGGGTGACGCCATTAGGCGTGTCTGCCACGGGGATTTTTCGGAATCGTTCACGATAGTGATTTGGTTTTTGCCAAACAGGTAAAGCGCGCCAAACATCATGGCTTCATCGCCGAGATTTCCAGGATCGGCTGGAGCTACTAAAAATACGCGCAGTTGTGAGGATTGGCTCAATGAACCGGATTTCGATGGTAGCATCTTCAGGTTGTCCCACGCTCAGTTATTGGTCAGGTTGAGAATCAACAAATCGAGCCATGCTTTCATAAAGCCCAGCCGCGAGTGCCTGTCCACTCTCCTAAGACGCGGTGCTTGCCATTTCCTGCCTCACTTGTTGGCGCAGCAAATCAATCGGCACTAAGTTCGGCCCACGGCGAATGTGCCAGTAAGTCCAGCCATTGCAGGCTTCAGCGCCTTGCACATGCGCGCCCACTTTGTGGATGGAGCCCGATTCATTTTTAGATGCAACAGAACCGTCAGCGCGCACGTTGGCGGCAATGCG
>DATCEN010000174.1:0-5660 GCA_036510015.1 Aestuariivirga sp. | reverse complement strand
ATAGGCGGCGATGCCAAATTCATTCAAGCCACCAGACTTTTTACGAGACTCAAAGATCGTAACGTCATGGCCGTGGAGTGAGAGGCGGTGCGCGCAGGCCAAGCCTGCAGGCCCTGCACCAACAACCGCAACTTTCTTGCCCGATGATTTTGCGCGTGTGTAAGGGTGTTTATCCGCCATGGCCTGATCTGTGGCGTAGCGTTGCAGCAAGCCGATTTTGACGGGCTTTCCTTCTGCATGTTCGCGCACACACGCCTGCTCACACAGCGTTTCAGTGGGGCAAACACGGGCGCATATTCCGCCTAAAATGTTTTGATCGAAAATAGTTTTGGCGGCGGATTTCGGATGGCCGGTTTGGATTTCGCGGATGAAAAGGGGGATGTCGATGGTGGTGGGGCAGGCCTTCATGCAGGGCGCATCATAACAAAAATAGCATCTATCAGATTCAACCAATGCCTCGTGATCGTTTAACGGCTGGTGCAGATCAACAAAGTTTTCCGCATATTGCGCCTTAGGCAATCTTTTTGTCGCAATGTCTGGGGCTTTCACATTTGGCATAGCCATCTCCCGATACCAGTAGAAGATGTTTGCGCATTTTTTTCATTTGGTCAAATCGCTTCGGGTATTCTTGATCACATCTGCCACACGAAGCGCATTGGCGATGATGATCACATCATAATGTATCAGCCATTCGTCGAAAAGCCGGGATAAAGCGTCATCCCGCCATCGATAAAAAGAGTTTGCCCAGTAATATAATCGGCATGGTCAGAGGCCAGCCATACGGCGGAATGTGCAACATCTTCTGGCTCACCGATGCGGCCATAGGGCACGAGTGTCATCAATTTATCGTAAGCTTCCTGCGTATCCCATGCTGCCGTATTGATCGGGGTGCGGGTGGCACCGGGGCCGATGCTGTTAACGCGAATTTTTTTCGGCGCCAATTCTTGCGCCAAGCTTTGCATGAACATCCTCATACCGCCTTTTGATGAGGCATAATTCACATGGCCGCCCCATGGAATAATTTCATGGACCGAGCTCATACAAATTATTTTACCAGCAGCGCGTGAAACAGAGGGCACTATGCCGCGACGTTCGAATTCTCGCACCGCTTCGCGCGCGCACAGAAACTGGCCGGTGAGGTTGACGCCCATCACAGTGTTCCATTGTGCCAGTGTCATTTCAGTAAAGGCAGAATCGCGCTGTAAGCCAGCATTGGCAACGAGAATATCAATCGTTCCAAACTCCAACATCATGCGCTTGAACATAGTGGCTACTTGATCTTCGTTGGAAACGTCTGCTTGATAGGCCGCTGCCTTCACGCCGAAGCCCTTAATGGTTTCCGCCACCGCACTGGCGGCGTCATCGCCCGACACGTAATTTACAACCACATCTGCGCCCGCTTGGCCCATGGCGATGGCCACGGCTTGACCAATTCCAGAATTCGCTCCGGTGACCAGAGCTTTTTGGCCCACAAGTAACTTGGGTAACGGCGGCAGCGGCGTTGATGACAGATAATTGCGGATTGGGTCGGCCATTGAAAGTTCCGTGTTCAAGTTTTTGGTTGTAGCAGCAAGGCGATTAAGCCAGTCCAGCCGGTTTGATGTGAAGCACCAAGCCCTCGGCCTGTGTCGCCATGAAAGTATTCATGGAACAATGGCAAGTCGGAGATTTGTGGTGCACTCATCTGGCCACCTGAATCACTCGAGGCTATGCGTGTTCCATCATTATCTTTGAGGAAAAGCTTTTGCAGGCGAGCCATTAGCTCATCAGCAACTTGTGCCAAACTCAACATTTTGCCGGAACCCTTAGGGCACTCAATCTCGAAATCGGCGCCATAATAAAGATCAAATTTCCGCAAGGAATCGATGATCATGAAATTCCCGGGCATCCAGATTGGGCCGCGCCAGTTTGAATTGCCGCCATAAACGCGGGTCTCGCCTTCACCGGGCTCATAGTGGAGGCTCATCGTTTCGCCATCACGGGTAAAACTATAGGGATTCTTCTGATGATATTTAGACAATGAGCGAACGCCATAATCAGATAAGAATTCAGTTTCATCCAATATTCGCGTCAAGACTGCGTTTAAGCGATGCTTGCGCATCAGAGACATCAACCGATAACCCTGTTTATTGGGCATGCGCCAATCCGAAACCAATGAGGCCAAATCGGGCCGATGCGTAATGAACCAATCGAGACGCGCCATAAAATCTGGAAAGGCCTTGAGAAAATCCCCGTCCAACACCTCAACTGCGAAAAGTGGAATGAGTCCAGCGAGTGAACGGATGCGCATTGTGTGCGGCGCTTCACCGTCAATGTGCAACACATCATAGTAAAATTCGTCTTGGTCATCCCACAGTCCTGTCGGCGTAGGCCCTGTGGTGGAGTGAATGGCCTCCGAAATATAAAGGAAGTGCTCCAAAAATTTTGTTGCTAGATCAACATAAACTCGGTTGGTCTGAGATAACACCAAGGCAATGCGCATCATGTTTAATGAAAAAGTGGCAACCCAGGCTGTGCCATCGACTTGATCGAGATGGCCGTCACCCGGCAAGGGTTTGCGCAGATCAAACAAACCGATATTGTCGAAACCTAAAAACCCGCCTTGAAAAATGTTGCGGCCCATACTGTCTTCGCGGTTTACCCACCACGTAAAATTTAGCAGCAACTTATGAAAAACCCGCTCTAAAAAGGCTGTATCGCCAACTCCAGTGGCTTTGCGATCTGCTTCAAAAATATTTAGCGCGGCCCAAGCCTGCACCGGCGGGTTCACATCACTAAAATTCCATTCATACGCTGGAACCTGACCATTGGGGTGAAGTGAGCGCGCTTGGGTGAGCAGGGCGAGCTGAGACTTTGCAAAAGCCGGATCAATTAACGCCAAGGTTACGCAATGAAACGCCAAATCCCACGCAGCAAACCACGGGTATTCCCATGAATCCGGCATAGAAATAATATTGCCAATATCGGAGCGCATGGAATCTCCCAACACGAGATGCCCCCAATTGGCGTTGCGGATGGCGGCGCGCTCTGGCGGTGGTGGCGGCTGCAGCGGATCACCCTCAAGCCAGCGCCTGACGTCATAACCATAATATTGTTTGCACCAGAGCATTCCTGCAAGCGCTTGGCGTTGCACCAAGCATTTGTCCGGATCCTTTAGTCCGGTTTGAAGGACCGCATAAAATTCATTGGTTTCATTGCGGCGCTGCACCATCACACTGTCGAAATCCGCAAAGCTGGATTTTGCTGAAATTTGTGAAAGCCGAATACGAATAATTTTGCTGCCACCCGCTGGAATTAAACAGATGCAATGTGCAGCGGCTTTGGTTCCAGTTTGCGAAGGATTCACCGATGCTTGGCCATTCACCACAGCGTTGTTGATGCCATCTTTGAAAAAGGCCGTTGTCTGAGTACCATAAAGTCGGTTGGTGTTCGTATCATTTTCGCAGAAGATCAAATCCGCGCTTTGGTCGCAGGCCCATTGCATCGCAGGCAAGGCTGGGTGGTTTACGTTCACACTTTGCGAGGCAGCAACAGTCAACGACGGCTTTGTGCCGCCACTTTCCCAAGACCACTGATTGCGAAACCAAATCTGCGGCAAAATATGTATCTTGGCTTCATCGGGCCCGCGATTATGCACGGTGATTTGCAGTAGAATATTGTCCGCTGCCGCCTTGGCATATTCGATTTCAACATCGAAATAGCGATTGTCTTTGAAGATGCCTGTATCAACAAGTTCATATTCGGTTTCGGTCAAGCTGCGCGTCGCGTTGGTCTTGACCAGATCATCATATGGAAACGCGGCGTGTGGATATTTGTAGAGCATCTTCATATAAGCATGACTGGGCAGGCCGTCGAGATAGTAGTAAAGTTCCTTTACATCTTCGCCGTGATTGCCTTGCGCGTTGGTGAGACCGAAAAGTCGTTCCTTTAGGATTGGATCATGGCCATTCCATAGTGCTACATTCATGCACAGGTTCAGCTTGTTATCGCCAAATCCACCTAGGCCATCTTCGCCCCAGCGATAAGCTCTGCTGCGGGCGTGATCATGCGGGAAATATTCCCAGGCAGAACCGTCAGCGGAATAGTCTTCGCGAACCGTGCCCCACTGCCTTTCGCTAAGATAAGGTCCCCATTGGCGCCAAGGGGCATCGCTGGCAACACTTGAACTTAAGCGCTGACCTTCAGCGGTTTTCATAAGTTGAGCATTGAGGGCGCTGCCCGTTTCTGTTTTCATGCCCTCACTTCTAATGGGGATTTGTGAGAAATTGCAATGTTACACTTTGGTATAAGTATGGCGCAAATTGAGGCGTGCAGAAGTTTCCGAATTGCCATGATCAATGAGGCAATGTGTTAGCCTCATACGTGATCTCTCATGTAACCCCGATGAGACGTATGAGTTCGAGGCTGATCAAGCCAAGCACAATAAGTGATATGGTTACGGCACCTGTCACCCTTGGCCCGGCCTTCGCCACAACACGAACATCAACACCCAGGCCGAGGGCTGCCATCGAAACCGTGGTCAGCAGGCTGGCGACGAGTGTTGTCGGTTGCAAGACTTGGCTCGGGATCAATCCAGCAGTGCGAAGGCCAGCGACAATGAGAAATCCGACGATAAACCAAGGTATGACTTGGTGGAGAGCCGGTTTTGTGGGATTTGGACGATCGCCAGCAAACGCCTGTGGGAAAGGTTGCTGTGACTTACCACTAAGCTTTGAAGCCAGGAGCGATATGAGAAGCACGACTGGGCCTAGCATCAGCACGCGTACGAGCTTGACGACAGTTCCCACTTGGTTGCTGAGTGCACCGATTGGCAGTGTCGCGGCGAGAACTTGCGGCACGGCGTAGACTGTTAGCCCGGCTAAGACGCCATATTGCGTCAAGGACATGTGCAAAAGTGGCACGAGCAGCGGCAGGACAAGTACGACGATTACACCGAGCACGGCCGTGAATGCTATGGAGGAAGCAACGTCCTCGGCGTCTGCGCCAATGACCTGGGCCACCGCCACGATTGCTGAGTTGCCGCAGATTGAGTTGCCACAAGCAACGAGGATTGCCATACGCTGGGGGAGGCCGAATGCGCGGCTTATGGCATAGCTGGCGGCGATCGCAACGATGACGACGGCTGCAATGCCTACGATCAGCTCTGGCCCGATGGCTAAAACCGCACGTACGCTCAGCGATGCGCCCAAAAGCACAATCGCTATTTCAAGGAAAGTCTTCGCGCTGAACTCGATACCTGCGCGCAATATATTTGGCACTTTCCATAAACTGCGAACCGCGACCCCTAGCAGGATGGCAAAGACTAAGGCCTCAAGCCAAGGTCGACCCACAATATCAATTTCGATGGCTTGAAGCACATAGGCAAGCCCGGTGATGAGAATGCAAAATGCAATGCCCGGAAAAAGGCCACCAAACGGAGATGTGGTCGGACGAGTCTCAGCATTATTTCTATCAAAGATTGCCATTCTGCGCGCCCCACGCCGTCATCCTCCGCACCAGCGGACAATCCACCTTAACATGGGTGTGGAATTCAAGCGAAGGTGGAATCATGCCCAGGCGCGAATAGCGACTTTGGTGGTCGGCGGTACCCGGTGACTTCGGTGGCCTGGCGCAGCAGCATTGTGCTTTTGCAAAATTATATTGCCACTGCTTCTACGATC
>DATCEN010000173.1:0-2792 GCA_036510015.1 Aestuariivirga sp. | reverse complement strand
AGGTTTAACAATTTTGCCGCTCTAGCCTCGATTGTAGGTGTCGCGATACCGGTGGAGCTGACAGTTACGACTGTGTCGATTTCTTGCATCAGCAACCCGGCTTCGTCCGCCGCCTGCTTTGCCGCAGTGATAAACAGCTCTGTGGCAACAGTAAGAAAAGCCTCAGAGCGTTCATCCCATCCTCTTTGAGACAGATACCATTCTAACGGCATCGCCGCATATCTGCGATCAATTCCGGAATTTTTGAATACGCCTTCAAGTCTTTCAAAATCGTGCATCCGACCACTGAAAACTTTCTTTGCGATTGCCGAAGCAGAGCTCTGTTCCAAGACATTCGGAGGAAAAGCAGTCGCCAAGGATGATAGGCCGATAGATCTTGAATCTTCCAAAACGTTCTCCTGACCCAACTGGCAGCCAATCTGTGCGAGCTGTTCGCTATATATTTTCCGGTATTTGCTGGCTGTGATTAGAGACGCCGATAGAACCCATGTGCGTAAACTACTTGGCTAGAGAAAGGTTCCATGCGTGCCCTTGCTCGCCGTACCCTCCCGTCCGAAGCGGCGTTCCACATATTCGGTGCAGCCGCCGCCTTATCTTCGTGCTTGGCCCATATACATGAGTGTTAGAAACGGGAGTTTTCCGAATATGGGATCAAGACGTTGGTTGAAACCCACGGGACCCAAGCCTTGGAAACTGCATTGCGAGAATTCACACTGTTGCAGTTTTGCTGCGAGGTCTTGTGGTCGAATGAATTTGCGCTGATCATGCGTGCCCTTCGGCACGATGCGCAACACATGTTCTCCCAGAAACACGATGACGAAGGTTGCCAACCAATTGCGATTTATCGTGTCAAAGCAGAAAAGACCTCGCGGTTTTAGCACGCGGTGAATTTCGCGCAACACGCGGTCGAGATCGATCACATGCTCCAGAACATCGACACATACAACTACATCCATGCTGGCATCAGCCAATTGTAAATTTTCGCCATTGCCCACATGATACGTGATCATGAGCTGGTTTTGCGCGGCATGTTTGGTGGCCGCCGCTATGGCTTTTTGTGCAGGATCAATGCCGGTGACAATCGCACCTCGTTGGGCTAAGGCCTCGGCCATAAAGCCTCCACCGCAGCCTAAATCGAGCACGCTTACCCCTTGCCATTTTGCAAACTGATCAAAATAGGAAAAGCGCGCAGGCACAATATTTTGCAAAGCGCGCAGCCAGCGTTGTGAGCCATCCCACCAGTGTTCAGCACCAGTGTCATAGATCGATAGATCGTTACTCAAACGCTTTTCTCCTAGAGGTAAAAAATAAGGATGCTTGCTTTTATAATCTGCAAAGGCTTGTCCGAAATTATTTGAAAAGCGCGCTTCTTTAAAGATTGGCCCAATCAGGCAATAGAGCGTGAGGGGAATGGCCAAGGCAAGTTGATCAGGCGTCCATATGGGCACTGTCCAAAGCGTGCAGGCAAAAGCCAGATAAATGGGCTGACGGCACGAGCGGAATAAGCCTGCTGTCGGCATTGCGGGGAATTGGGGTTTGCGATTTTGAAATACGGCAAGCCAACCAATGCTTCCACTCTGCAAACCAATGCCCGCATCCAATATTGCCTTGCCCAGCAGCAGCCAGCTTGCTGCGTAAAGGGCAGATAATAGCCAAAGTGTTGGACCCGTGGCCTGCCACCAGATAACGCCACTTGGCGACCACAAGCTGAATAACGCCAACACTTGTAGTGATGCGATGATGACATAAGTTGTAGGTGCTAATGCAACGCCAAATGCAACCGGAGCTAGCTTCGATAAAATTTTGCGGCCGGACTTTGACAAAAGGGCCGAATGGGCCAGCGGAAATTGCACGGCAAGCAAAGCATTGGCGGCGATGCTCCACGGTGACATCAAACTGCCAAAACATCGTGACAGCCCATAATACATCTGAAAAATCATCATGCCGACGCTGATGACGAAGAGGCTGTGGCACACCACACCATAAAGAACGGCGAGCGCCTTGCGATTGATGGCGTTGATCATAAGCGGTCTCACTTCCAAACAGAAGCTAGCATCGATCACGTGTTACCGCACCATTGCCTTTGGGGCAGTCTATCTCTACATATTCACTACGATATCTCAGCGCGCGCGTAAGTAAGCTACAACCTGATTTTACCGTGAGCGGTCTAGCATCGGGTAACATTACAACCCCTCAAAATATGGCGGGATTGGCCGAAGCACTTCGGTTGGTGGGCTTACCTGATTGAGCGAGCGTGTGAGAACTTATTCTACTTGCACCCGGAATTTGGCTTAGAACGTATGGCTTCGCACATGACCGCATTGAGTCAATCGCGTCATGCGACCAGTATACCACGAGATTACGGCTTTGCGTCCAATAGCGGTCTTCAAAATTTTCGAAAATAGCCAAAATGAATTTGGTATCATTTGCATCACTCCCGTTATTGAATTTGCGTCAGGGTCTCAGGTAGCGCAATATTCAGGAACTGTTTGCCATGGACAAGGAAACCTACGCCAATTGGGAAAAAGACCGGCGCTAACCGGTAATAAGGTTCTGGCCCGCGATCATTGCATTCCTTGGGTATGACCCGACACCGGAGCCGACGACCATGGGTCAGCAAATCCTTGCGCACCGTCGTCGCCACGGTCTTAGCCGGAAAGCTTTGGCAGGTTCTTTGAACATCGATGAGGCTACACTTTGCCGGTGTGAGCTCGATAAGAGAACACCCAAAAGCACACCCCATCTCCTTGCTGTGGCGTTCCTAAGATTGTGATCAAAGTCCATCCATGCTC
>DATCEN010000172.1:0-3069 GCA_036510015.1 Aestuariivirga sp. | reverse complement strand
GGCAGCAATTGGCGCTTGTGACATCGCCCAAATGACTATCCAGTATGCCCCACCCGCCATGAGTGCGCCAAGTGCTCCGCCTTTCCATGACTTCGCCATATCAACAAATATGGTGCGACCACGCAAAAGTGGTGCGGCAATCAACATGCCTGCCGCGTCAAATAGATAAAGCAAACCAGTATAGCTTGATGCATCTCCTGCCGCACGGCCACCCAGCCCATCAACAATTGTGTAACAGCCGATGAACACCGAGGTGGCCAAAGCGAACATGAATGTGACGCGGTGAATGCGAAAAACATTTCCTGAGAGTGCAATCAACCAAATGCCAATGACTAAAGTTATTATGCCGATCAGCGCTGTTGATGATAGAGCATCATGGGTAAAAATCTGTGAGCCCAGCAAAGTGAGCAATGGTGCAGTACCTCGCGCCACAGGGTAGACCAAACCGAAATCACCAAATTTATATGAACGCGCCAGAAAAAAATTATAGCCCGTATGCAAAACGCCGGAAGCAATGGCAAAAGGCCAAGCGACGCGCGCTGGCAAGCCAAAACCCATAAGGATCAACAGGCCCATCACGCCCATCAAGGTCTGTAACAAAGCCAGCGACACAACTTGGTCGGTTGAAATTTTAACAATCAGATTCCACGAAGCATGAAGCACTGCTGCAAACAGCACCAGCAACAAGAGACCAAGTGTCATGTGTTTGGATCGCGATTAAACATCCAAATTCACGACATTCAAAGCATTGTTCACGATGAATTCGCGGCGTGGTTCAACCACATCACCCATCAGCTTGGTGAAGATGTCATCAGCATCATCCATCTCCGCCACGCGCACGCGCAACAGAGTGCGCGCGTTAGGGTCAAGCGTGGTTTCCCACAGCTGTTGCGGGTTCATTTCGCCCAGACCTTTGTAACGCTGCATTGAAACACCTTTGCGCCCGGCGGTAAACACCGCATCGAGCAGCGATAGCGGCCCATGCACAACCGTTTCGGAATCCTTGCGCTTAAGCTTGGAAGAGCGCGTGTAGATTTCCTGCAAATGAGTGGTCTTGCGATCAAGGCGTAGCGCTTCTTGCGATGAAATCAGCTTGCCATCCACATGCCAGCTTTCTTTGACACCTCTTAAAGTGCGTTCAAAAATCAAACCACCGTCTGATGCCGTCTGGCCTTCCCAGCCACGTTCCGTGTCATCGGCAATAGCATTCAGGCGCCGCGCCACATAAGCCGCCGCACCCGCTGCGTTCTCTGGCGTTGAAATCACCTCAGGGTTTAAAGCGCCAGCAATGGCGGCCTGTTCGATGATAGAAATTGGATAGCGTGAATGCAGGCCCTCAATCATCGAACGAATAGCAAGGGCCTCTTCGACAACGGCACGCAAATCCACGCCGCCGCGTTCACTGCCATCTGCCAACGCCAAGGTGGTACCTTCAAGACCAACATCAACCAGGTTGGATTCAAGTGCGCCATTGTCTTTCAAATATTGTTCCGATTGACCGCGCTTGATTTTATATAGCGGTGGCTGGGCGATATACAGATGACCGCGCTCAACAAGCTCGCGCATCTGGCGGTAAAAGAAGGTCAACAACAGCGTGCGGATGTGTGCGCCGTCCACGTCAGCATCCGTCATGATGATGATCTTGTGATAGCGCAGCTTATCGGCGTTAAATTCTTCGCGGCCAATGCCTGTGCCCAAAGCCGTGATCAATGTGCCAATTTCGGCTGAGCCCAACATTTTATCAAAACGCGCGCGCTCAACATTCAAGATTTTGCCGCGCAATGGTAAAACCGCTTGGTTCTCGCGGTTGCGCGCTTGCTTCGCCGAACCGCCAGCGGAATCGCCTTCCACAATGAAGAGTTCACACAAAGCCGCATCACGCTCTTGGCAGTCTGCCAATTTGCCGGGCAGGGATGAAATATCCAACGCGCCTTTGCGGCGTGTGAGTTCACGCGCTTTCTTGGCGGCTTCACGCGCCGCTGCGGCTTCGGCCACTTTGCCAACAATGGCTCTGGCTTCCGAAGGATGTTCTTCAAACCAAGCACCCAACTGTTCATTGACAATGCCTTCAACCACCGGGCGCACCTCGGATGAAACCAGTTTGTCTTTGGTTTGCGATGAGAATTTAGGATCTGGCACTTTCACTGAAAGCACACAGCACAGGCCCTCACGCGCGTCGTCACCAGTGATGGTAACCTTCTCGCGCTTAGCAATACCAGAACCCTCGGCATAATTATTGATGATGCGGGTGAGGGCACCACGAAAGCCCGCCAAATGTGTGCCGCCATCACGCTGTGGAATGTTGTTGGTGAAGCAGAACACGCTTTCATGATAGCTGTCATTCCACCACAGCGAACATTCTACCGTCAGCCCATCACGTTCTCCGGTGATATAGATCGGTTCCTTGATCAGGCCCTGCTTGGCACGGTCAAGATAGCGCACAAAGGCCACGATGCCGCCTTCATAGAATAGCTCCAAAACATGCGGTTCCACACCGCGCTTGTCGGTGAGAGTGATGCGCACGCCTGAGTTTAAGAAGGCCAGTTCGCGCAAGCGGTGTTCTAAGGTCGCAAAATCAAATTCGGTTTTGGTAAAGGTGTCTGTTGACGGCAAGAAAGTGACTTCCGTGCCGCGCCTGCCTTCGGCTGGCCCCGTCACCTTCAATGGCGCGTCCGCAACCCCGTGGGTGAAGGAAATGAAGTGTGATTTTTCTTCGCGGTGAATAATAAGTTTGAGCGACACCGATAAAGCGTTCACCACGGATACGCCAACGCCATGCAAGCCGCCGGAAACCTTATAGGAGTTCTGGTCAAACTTGCCGCCTGCGTGCAGTTCAGTCATCACGATTTCAGCAGCCGAGCGCTTGGGCACTTGATCGTCGTCTTGTTTGATACCGGTTGGAATGCCGCGTCCATTGTCGGTGACGGTGACAGAGCCATCAGCGTTGAGCGTGCAAGTCACCATGGTTGCATGGCCTGCCAAGGCTTCGTCAATGGCGTTGTCGACCACCTCATAGACCATGTGATGCAAGCCTGAACCGTCATCAGTGTCGCCGATATACATGCCGGG
>DATCEN010000171.1:0-3461 GCA_036510015.1 Aestuariivirga sp. | reverse complement strand
GTTGCTTGGTTCATCGCCTTGGCCTCAGCGTCATCCTTGGCAAGTTGAAGGCCATCTGACATCTCTTCCATGGTGCCATTTGAAGTCCGGCACATGCTGTCACGGTCAAATTTCAAGATGCTGCGTGACCATAAAACTGACCCGCGCACCACACCGAGCGTCTCTTCTACAAGCCGCCCGGCTATTGTTTCTGTGGTTGTTATTTTCATCTGACTAGTCCCCGAATTCTTCGTTGTGACAGCGCGTCCTATGTTGAATGCTTACTGTCTTTTGTATGCCGCATGGGCTGCGGTCGATGGAGTCAAATTGCGCCGCAGAAGTAAACAAACGTGTATACGGTTGCCAATTGAATCAAATTTGAAGCGATTTTTCGGGGCTTTTCCAGCTCACAGTTAACAGGGGATTCCATCCACTGCTAAATGAATGGTTGATTCACCTTATGTAAAGCATGGATGGAAAGAGCCGGTTTACTGTGCGGCCTTTTGCGACATATCGGCCACTTCGGCCAGCTTACGCCTGGCCTCATCGGCTTGCTGTTGTCTATTCCACATGCTGGCATAAAGCCCCTTCTTGCGCAGCAGCACGTTGTGGGTTCCGCGTTCAACAATCTGGCCCTTATCCAACACGATGATTTCATCTGCATCAATGATGGTGGAAAGACGGTGCGCGATCACCAAAGTGGTGCGGCCCTTGGAAACTGTTTTGAGGGCGGCTTGGATTTCTTGCTCAGTCAAACTGTCGAGTGCCGAAGTTGCTTCATCCAAAATCAAAATGGGGGGAGATTTGAGAATGGTGCGCGCAATTGAAACGCGCTGCTTTTCGCCGCCGGAAAGTTTAAGCCCACGTTCACCCACCAAGCTGTCATAGCCCTTGGGCAGGCTTTGCACGAAGCCATGGATCTGAGACATCTGTGCTGCATCCTCAACTTGTGCGTCGGTGGCCTCTGGCCTGCCATAGCGAATGTTATAACGCACCGTATCATTGAACAGAACAGTGTCTTGGGGCACCATGCCAATAGCGCGGCGCAGGCTTTCCTGCTGCACGGTGGCAATGTCTTGGCCATCAATTATAATGCGCCCGCCGGTGACATCATAAAATCGAAAGAGCAGCCGCGAGATGGTGGATTTGCCGGCACCCGAAGGCCCAACGATGGCCACGGTTTTACCAGCAGGCACGTTGAATGAAACATCTTTCAAGATTGGCCGCGCGGCATCATAGGCAAAAGACACATGATCAAATGATATGTCACCTTTGGCGGCATGAAACGCTGGCGCACCCGGCCTGTCAGCAATTTCAGCATTTTGGCGCAGCACATTGAACATGCCTTCCACGTCAATCAGACCTTGTTTGATTTCGCGGTAAGATGAACCAATGAAATTAAGCGGCATGGAAAGCTGGATGAGCAAGGCATTGCCCAGAACCAAATCACCAATTGTGCCATGCCCTTGCAATAAAGCCATAGCAGACATCACCATCACAATGGTGAGGCCAACCGAAAAGATCACTGCTTGGCCAGCGTTCAAGCCCGCAAGCGACATCCAAGTTGTCACCGCCGCTTTTTCATAGCGAGCCATGGCGGCATCATAACGCTTGGCCTCATGCTTCTCATTGCCGAAGTATTTCACCGTTTCAAAATTCAGCAAGCTGTCGATGGCTTTAGTGCTAGCATCATTATCTGCTTCATTCATCACGCGCCGGATGCCGATGCGCGCTTCTGTGGCCCAGTAAGTGAAGGCGATATAGACCACGATGGTGACAGCTACGACCAATGAATAAAGCCAGCCAAGTGAATAGCCGATGGCCCCACACAGGAACATAATTTCGAGCGCCGTCGGGAAAGTATTGAACAGCGCAAAGCGCAGGACCGAATCAACCCCATTGATGCCGCGCGAGATCACACGGCTGATCGCGCCAGTTTTGCGCTCCAGATGAAACTTCAGCGAAAGGTGGTGGAGATGTTCAAACGTTTGCGTAGAAAGCTGACGCGCAGCGCGTTGGCCAACTTTTGCAAAAACAGCATCGCGCAACTGGCCAAACACCACCGCTAAAATGCGCCCAACGCCATAAGCCAGCACCATGAAGATGGGTACAGAAAGCAAGGCTACTTCCGGGCCTTTTGCAGCGCTAAGGCCATCCGCGGCATATTTAAACGCATAAGGTGTTGCTATGGTGACGACTTTGGCACCCACCAGCAACACCATGGCCAAAACCACACGTATTTTCAGGTCTGGGCGATCTTTTGCCCAAAGAAACGGCAGCAGGCCCTTTAAAGTTTCCCATTGCGTTGTTTCGTGGGGGGTAGTTTGCGATTTTTGCATCTTATTTCCTAGGCCGCCTTATTCTTTAACGGATATAGTGATTGAATCGCTGCAGTAATAGCCCCTTAAATAAAGAGTTTTGAATAATGTCCTCACGCCTGCCTGAACATCGTCTTTGTGTCTATTGTGGTTCCAGCCCCGGTAAAAATCCTGAATTTGCAGCAACCGCACGGGCCTTTGGCACGACCATGGCGCGGGCGGGCTTTGGCTTGGTTTATGGCGGCGGTTCCATCGGCTTGATGGGTGAATTGGCGCGCGCTGTGCTGGCCGCTGGCGGGCATGTCACTGGCATCATCCCCGAATTCTTAGTTAAGAAAGAGCGGATGCTGGACGGGGTGAACGAGCTCATCGTGACGCGCTCTATGCATGAGCGTAAAACCTTGATGTTTGAAAAATCCACCGGCTTTGTGGCTTTGCCCGGCGGCATCGGCACATTGGAAGAGCTGGCCGAGATCACCACTTGGGCGCAGTTGAACCAACATGCCAAGCCGGTGATTGTGGCAGATGTGGCCGGCTATTGGACGCATTTATTAAAGTTGTTGGATCACATGCGCGCTGAGGGATTCATTCGCGCCGATACAGAAGTGTTTCTTGATGTGGCAAAAACCGTTGATGATGTGATCCCACTTTATCATCAACGGTTGAGCACGGCGCGGCAGAAGGTTCCACTGGCTGCAATCAAACAACTGCTTTAGCTAAGCGGTCTTGTCTTATTGCCGCAACTGAATAAATCGCCAAGGCGAGCCAGATGATGGCAAAGCCAGTGAGCTTCCAGAATTCGAGTTTTTCACCGAACCAAAACACGGCCGTGAGAAACACCATGGACGGCGAAAGATATTGCAGCAACCCCGCAGTTGAATACCGGATCAATTTGAGTGAGGCGGAATAAAACAACAATGCGCCAGCGGTAAAACCGCCGCAGCCGATTAACATCAGTGTACTGAACATATCATGGCCGAAGTGCAATTCACCTTGTGTGCCCAGATAATAGTCCACCGCTAATAAAGGCAGCAGCGCCAGTGTAACTTCAACCAAGAAGCCTTCAATCGGGCCGATGGCCATAATTTTACGCATATAGCCATAGAGGCAGAACGTAGAAGCAAGTGAAAGCCCAATGTAAGGGAACACGCCAGTTCCAAATGT
>DATCEN010000170.1:0-2705 GCA_036510015.1 Aestuariivirga sp. | reverse complement strand
TAACCCTGAACTGCTTGCCGCACGGGAACACTTTTTGCCGGTGGTGCGCCGTGCTGAAATGTTGGCTGAGTTGATGCGCTATAAATCCTGCGTGGCAGTGGGCGGCACACACGGCAAAACCACCACGACCTCCATGGTTGCTGCATTGCTGGACGCTGGAAAGTTCGATCCCACAGTCATCAATGGTGGCATTATCAACGCCTACGGAACCAATGCCGTGTTGGGCAAAGGCGATTGGATGGTGGTGGAAAGCGACGAGTCAGATGGCACTTTCGTCAAACTGCCGGCTGAAGTGGTGATCGTCACTAACATTGATCCAGAACATCTCGATCATTATGGCACGTTCGATAAAGCCAAAGAAGCTTACCGCAGCTTTGTTGAAAACATTCCCTTCTATGGCTTTGCAGTGATGTGCATTGATCATCCGGTCGTGCAAGAATTGATCGGCCAGATTATCGACAAGCGCATCATCACTTATGGCCGCAGCCCGCAGGCAGATTATTGTTTGCTAGGCGGAGAATTTGAAGATGGTGCAACGCGGTTTTCCGTGCGCGTGACTGATCGGCGTACAGGTGCTTTTCATGAGATTGACCAATTGGTGTTGTCTATGCCGGGAGATCACAATGCGCTGAATGCAACTGCTGCAATCGCTGTGGCGCGGGAACTTGGCATTGCCGATGCCGCACTGCGCCGAGGCCTTGCTGGATTTGCTGGCGTCAAACGCCGCTTCACCAAAACCGGTGAATATAATGGCGTCACCGTCTATGATGATTACGGCCACCACCCGGTCGAAATTGCCGCTGTTTTGCAAGCGGCAAGGCGCGTCACGAAAGGCCAAGTGATAGCTGTTGTGCAACCCCACCGTTATACGCGATTATCGAGCCTATTCAATGAATTCTGCACTTGTTTTAATAATGCGGATCAAGTGATTGTGGCGCCGGTCTATGCAGCGGGCGAGGCCCCTATCGCTGGCGCGTCACATGACAATCTGGTCGAGGGCTTACGCGCCCGTGGCCACCGCGCCGTCAATAAAATTGATTCACCAGAACAATTGGCCCCCATGGTTCGCGGCTTGGTAAAACCGGGCGATATTGTCGTTTGCCTTGGCGCAGGCACGATTTCGGCTTGGGCCAATGCGCTACCGGAGCAACTTAAGGCTTTAGACAAGACCAAACCATGAGTTTGATTGACAGCGATAGACTATTGCGGCGTTTGCCCAAAGTGCGTGGAAGGCTTGAGGCCAATGCGCCGCTGGCTGACCTCACTTGGTTTCGCGTAGGCGGCCCGGCGGAGGTTTTATATCAGCCCGCCGATGAGGCCGACCTTGGCGATTTTCTGAAAGGCACCACGCTTGATATTCCCATCACTGTGGTGGGTGTTGGTTCAAATCTTTTAGTGCGAGATGGTGGTGTGCCCGGTGTGGTAATCCGTTTAGGCCGCCCTTTCATGGATGTGGCACCCGAAGGCGAGATGCAATTGCGCGCTGGCGCTGCCGCATTAGATGTGCGTGTGGCTCGCGTGGCCGCCGATCATGGTATCGATACGTTAACCTTTTTGAGAGGCATTCCCGGCACGATAGGTGGCGCGCTGCGGATGAATGGCGGCGCTTATGGCGGCGAAACCAAAGACGTTTTGGTGGAGGCGCGCGGCTTCAACCGCAAGGGTGAATTGCAAGTGCTGTCCAACGCTGACATGAAATACACTTACCGCCATTGCGGTGCGGCAGAGGATTTAATTTTCACCTCGGCTTTGCTACGTGGGCGCCCCGGCAACAAAGATGAAATTTTGGCGGCGATGGATAAAATCACTGAAAGCCGCGAAGCCACTCAACCGATTAAAGCCCGCACTGGCGGCAGCACATTTAAAAATCCTCCAAATCAGAAATCCTGGGCATTGATCGATGCTGCGGGAATGCGTGGTTACGCTATTGGCCCAGCAAAAGTCTCCGAACTGCATTGCAACTTCCTGATCAATGAGGGTGGCGCCACCGCAGCCCAAATTGAAGAGCTGGGTGAAACTGTGCGCGCCCGTGTGAAGGCCCAAACGGGTATTGAGTTGGACTGGGAAATCAAACGCATTGGCATTGCCTTAACTGAAGGTGGTGGGAGATGATGACGCCAACAAAACGCTGGCCCGATGAAACAACTGTCGCGGTACTTATGGGTGGTTGGTCGGCCGAGCGCAAAGTTTCGCTGGCCTCAGGTGAGGCCTGTTTCGCTGCGCTGCGCCGCGCTGGTTTCACCGCCATTATGGTGGACGTGAAGCGCGAAACGATTATGAATGTTTTGGCTGATATGAAGCCAGACGTGGCCTTCAACGCTTTGCATGGCAAATGGGGCGAAGATGGCACGGCTTCGGCTGTTCTGGAAACCATGGGCATACCTTACACTCATTCCGGCGTGCTTGCCTCTTCAGTGGCCATGCACAAGGAATTATCCAAAACCATTTTCCGTTCCGTGGGCATTCCCGTTGCCGAGGGAAAAATTGTTCCCATCGAACAGGCAGCAGCGGCCCATCCAATGCCACTGCCTTATGTCATTAAGCCGGTGGCAGATGGCTCCTCCGTTGGCGTTCATATCGTTAATCACACAGCCAATGGACCCGTGACCACATTGGTTGATGAGCGCCACATTTTTGGCGATATGGTTATGGTGGAACGCTTTATTGCGGGGCGTGAGCTCACGTGTGCAGTTATGGGTGACGTG
>DATCEN010000169.1:0-6717 GCA_036510015.1 Aestuariivirga sp. | reverse complement strand
AGAATTTCTATGGGCGGATTTTTATCGCAGTCGCATAGCACTCAAGCTGCTGAAGAAAAATTTCACCAAAGGGTTTGTTGAGGCGATGGAGTTTTCATCTTCACCCGATGCTGCACACTTGCCGGGCTATATTTCTGCTCAGAAATCCAAGAAGGCAGCCGAAGCTCAAAAAACTTTGCCGGACAATAAGAAAAGTTCGCAAAGCGACGATGACTGATCTGCAAAAGTATGTTCAACTTTGCGGGCCAGATCAATATCGCGGTGGCTGCCCAACCACGCCAGTAGCAGAATACGCCGAAGCATGATGAGCGTTTGAATGGCTTGCTCGTCCTCAACAGAAAGCTGACGGATGTTGCGGTAGCCCTTAATCCAGCGCTGGATCATCTCAGGCGCTTGGGCTTCATGCTCATGAAATGAGATCATGGTGGCGGCATCATACATCAACCAACCAAAGCCGCAGTCATCAAAGTCAATCACGGTAACTTGGCTTTTATGCTTTAACAGATTTGCTAAGCGCAAATCGCCATGGATGAGATTGAATCGCTGTTCGCTCTCACCATAGACTTTGAGTCTTTGTTCAATTTCATTTACCGTGCGGCTGAGTAATGGCAGCATATATGGTTTAACGCCCAAGCCGTTGCGCCAATCCCCCCAGCGCATTTCAGAGCCCAATGAGGCTTGAAAATCCCAGCGTGGACGGGTGAAATTGTTGGGACGGCTCCACTGCACAGCATGATTGTGTAACTGTGCTGCCAAAGCGCCAAGCTGTTCGGCAAGCCCCATTAGATTGTCGGTGATCTGGGGTTCGGTGCCCTCCACCCATTCAAACAGTAAAGCATTGTGGGCGGCCACTTGTTGCAGATAGTTTCCGTCACGCCCATGTATGGGCTTGGCAACTGGCACGGTCTGGGCTTTTTGCAAAGCTTCAATCCAGGCCATCTCTGAGGCGAATTCATCAGCTGTATGATACCCCGGTCGCGCTAACCTAAGGGCAAATTTTCGCCCATCAGCACAGCCAATGCGGAAGGTTTGGTTCTCTGAAACATTGATCAGTTCGTAAGTGAAATCAGATCCAAAATTAAACGCCTCGTTCAGCTCACGTTTCATGGTCAATTTGTTTTAGAATATCTTCGAGGCTGTGTGTGGCGCTGCCGGGTTTTTTGGGTTTGGGTTGGCTGTCATGCGGCTTCCACGCCATGGCCCAGAAAAGTTCCAGCGTGGCGCGCAAGCGTCCGTCTTCGTCCGGCTTATAATGTTGATCTAGACTGTGCAACAGGCGCGGCGCGGTTAAAGTTTTGCCACGTTCAACCAGCGGATTGGCGTATCCAATAGATTTTATTTCTCTCAATAAGGCCAGCACATTGGCATAGCGCAAAATCAGGCGATCTGAATCAGCAACCGGCAACGCGAGGCCAGCGCGCTGCAAAAGGCCGCCCATTTCCCGCAGGCCCACCATGGGCGCTATACGCGGTGAAACTCTGCCTGTTTCTGCTTCAGCTGCTAGCCAGCTGGCACGCAGCTCAACCAATGTATCACCGCCAAAGAAAACGCACATGAACAGGCCGTCTGGTCGCAACGCTTTGGCGCATTGGGCGAGATAGCCCGGCACATCATTCACGCAGTGTAAATCAAGTATGCTGAACAGGGCATCAAAACTTCCAGCGTGAAGGCCTAAGTCTTCGCCTAGCGGCGGTGCAATCGTTTCAATTGTTTTGAATTTTCCGGTTGCCGTTAGTGCTGTGACAAATAATTTAGCGTCGTCTGCAATAATGCCCACATGGGAAAATGTGTGAATGATGACGCTCAGCCTGTCGGTCATATCTTCGGCCACATGGGCCAACAAGGATTCTGTCGCACTGGTCGCTCTGGTCTTTGACTGTCTTGCCAGATAGACTGATCTATTGAAGATTTCGGGAGTGGCCTTGGTCATGAATGAAGAGCTAGCCGAAAGTGCCGGACTTTTCCAGCGTGGGCTTTTGGCTAGCGTTAGCAAAATGTTGTGGCGTGGGTTTCTGCAAGCCTTTGTTCCGGCACGTTGTTTGGCCTGTGGCGAGCCTGTGCAAGATGCAGCGAGTGTTTGTGCTGTCTGTTGGCAAAAGCTGAAACTTTTGGATGAGCCTTTGTGTGACGTGATGGGCACGGCCTTTGCATATGACCAAGGGGAAGGTGCACTCAGTACACAAGCCTTAAGCCATCCACCGCCGTGGAATAAATCGCGCTCCGCCGTGGTGTTCGATGAAAATTCCAAAGGCTTTGTTCATGCCTTTAAATATGGCGACAAGGGTGAGGCTGGCTTGTTCATGCTGCGCATGATGCAACGGGCGGGCCATAAGCTGATCAACCAAGCAGATATAATTGTGCCGGTGCCACTGCATTGGCGGCGCTTGTGGCAGCGGCGCTTTAATCAGGCGGCATATCTTGCGCAGAAAATAGCAAGAGACGCGGCCAAGCCCTATGAGGCGCAGTTGCTCAAACGCACAAAGGCCACACGCCAACAAGTGGGGCTGAAAGCCAAAGAGCGCCACGCCAACATGCGCAAGGCCTTTGTGGTGGTTGATCCCAAGGCAAAATTACGCGGCAAAAGGATCTTGCTGGTAGATGATGTGCGCACCACAGGTGCCACTATCTCGGCTTGTGTGGAGGTGCTGAAAGCGGCTGAGGCTGCTCAAGTTTTTGTGCTGACTTTCGCACTTGTGGACGGGCCATTTCGGCCCCATATTGAGGGCCACGATGAAACTGATCACCATTTACACCACTGAACTATGCCCATACTGCCACCGCGCCAAAGCTTTGCTAGTGGATAAGGGTGCAACTTATACCGAGATTGATGTGACCTATGATCCCGCAGAACGCGCCCGCATGATGCAGCGGGCAGGTGGCAAGCGTTCGGTGCCGCAGGTGTTTATTGGCGAGACGCATGTTGGCGGCTGTGATGATATTTATGCGCTAGACGCAAAAGGCGGGCTGGATGCGTTATTGGAGACGAAATGAAATTTAAAGCAGGCATGGTTCAATTGCGCTCATCCACTGACATGGCGCGAAACTTGAAGGATGCAACATCGCTCATCCGCGATAGCGTTTCGCAAGGGGCCGTGTTTGTTTCAACACCCGAGGTGACCAATATATTTGAGCCTGATCGTGAGCGGTTGAAAGCTTCCGCACGTTCTGAGACCGATGATATTTCAGTGGCGGGCTTTTCTGATCTGGCAGCAAGGCTGGGCATTTGGCTTCACATCGGATCACTAGTGCTGAAAGGCACTGACGGCAAATTGGTCAACCGCACTTTGTTGTTTGGGCCCGATGGCAAGATCATCACACGCTATGACAAGATGCATCTGTTTGATGTGGATTTGCCGAATGGTGAAATTTACCGCGAGTCCGCGTCTTATACGGGCGGCAATGAAGCAGTGGTGGTGGACACACCTCTGGCAAAATTTGGACTGACCATTTGTTATGATGTGCGCTTTCCGGCACTTCACCGTGCTTTAGCGATTGCTGGGGCGAATGTGTTGTTGATTCCTGCGGCCTTTACAGTGCCAACCGGCAAAGCCCATTGGCATGTGTTGTTGCGGGCACGCGCCATTGAAACTGGCAGTTTTGTGATTGCGGCGGCTCAAGGCGGCAAGCATGATTCAGGCCGCGAAACCTTTGGCCACAGCAAGGTCATAAACCCATGGGGCGAAGTGATTTGCGAAGCGGGAACCGATCCCGAATTTAAAGTGTTTGAGATTGATCCCGATCAATCAGCAGCGGCTCGCGCCAAGATTCCTAATTTGCTGCATGCGCGTGAGTTCACCTTACGGGAAGTCAACGCTTTATGATGCGCTATGACTTGGTCTGTGACAAAGGCCATGAATTTGATGGTTGGTTTGCCTCAAGCGATGCGTTTGACGAACAACGAGCACGTGATTTGGTGGAATGCACTGTTTGCGGATCGGTAAAAATTGAAAAGCAATTGATGGCGCCGGGCATTTCGGCAAAGTCTAATCGAAAGTCTGGGCCTGTTGCTCTCCACTCTGGCCCTACGGATCCGCGCATGACCGAGATGATGCAAGTGATGCGCGATTTTCGCAAACATGTTGATGCGACGTCTGAGGACGTAGGCAGCCAATTCGCCGAAGAGGCCCGCAAGATTCATTATAAAGAAATTGCAGAGCGCGGCATTCGTGGGCAGGCCACAAGGGAAGAGGCGACTGAGCTCATTGAAGAGGGTATTGCCGTTCACCCGCTTCCGGTGTTGCCGGAAGAGGGGAATTGAGGGTTGCGCTAACCCAAGTTCTTCTCGAAGATGTCAAGTGCGGGTAATTTTTCTTCGTGGTCAATCAGTACCCAACCTCGCATAGAATAGTAACTACGCTTTTCTTCAATCGCGCAAAGATAGATTTTCGAGTGGCCGATTTTCGAGAGCTGCTCTTGCGCAGCATTCAACAATTTTAATGCCACACTTTTCCGCCGGTGTGTTGGATCAACCCAAAGAGCGGCTAACCAAGGGGAAAGGTCAGGTCTGCTGCTGAGGTCGGAGGCAATTCCGAGAATATGGCCGAGATATTCCCCGTTTTGATGTGCCACAAGCGCGAATGGAAAATCAGTCGCTGCAACTATTTCGGCAAGTCCAACGGCCACGCTTTCGGCACTATGACCCTCCTGTTTCCACCACGCCTCCCAAATCCGATTTGCAACGATGTGCTGATACTGCCGAACATCACGCAAATTGGAAATTGTGTAGTTCACCCCTTCTCCCCCACCACCATATAATTCACACTCATATCTTTAGCTTTGCGCCAGACACGTTCGATGGGGTGATAGACCACACCGCTTTCGGCCTTCACCGTAACGCCGTTATTTGATAGCCAATCGCGCAGCTCTTCCGGCTTGATGAATTTTTCCCATTCATGGGTGCCGCGTGGCAGCCAGCGCAAAATATATTCGGCACCAACAATGGCAAGGCCGAACGATTTCAGCGTGCGGTTCAGCGTAGCCACGAAAATTAAACCGCCTGGGTTCAACATCTCACAGCAAGACTTCACGAAGAACTGAGGCATGCCCACATGCTCAATCACTTCCATGTTGAGGATCACGTCAAACTTTTCACCAGCCTCGGCCAAGTCCTCGGCTTTGCTGATGCGGTAGTCGATCACCAGTCCACCTTCAGTGGCGTGAACTTGCGCGGTGCGGATGTTTTTCTCTGCCGGGTCAACACCCACAACTGAGGCGCCCAGCCGCGCCATCGGCTCACACAGCAAGCCGCCGCCGCAACCAATATCCAAAAAGCGTAGCCCTTTGAAGGGCTCGGCTACCAGCGGATCCAAACCCAGCCGTGCGCAGACTTGTTCCTTGATCCACTCAATGCGCACCGGATTAAATTTATGCAACACACCCATTTTGCCATTGGGGTTCCACCATTCGGCGGCCAGTTTGGAGAATTTTTCGACCTCGGCGGGGTCTAGACTTGAGAGGGTTTCAGCTTGGTTCATGCGGTTGCTTATTGCATAACTTTGGCCTCTCGCCTAAGAGTGCATCGCGTCGCAGGCGGGTTCGTAAAGCCTGCCGCAAGTATTTGAAATAAGAGGGTTTTGGCCCATGGGCCGTTTGGTTATGAAATTCGGTGGCACGTCGGTTGCCAATATCGAGCGCATCAAGAACGTTGCCCGCCACGTCGAACGCGAAGTGAAGGCTGGCAATCACGTGGCTGTAGTGGTTTCAGCCATGTCGGGTGCCACCAATCAGTTGGTGGAATGGTGCAGGCAAGCAGCACCCATGCATGATGCGCGCGAATATGATGCTGTTTTGGCCACGGGGGAACAAGTGACTGCTGGTCTCTTGGCCATATCACTTCAAGAAATTGGCATTCCTGCCCGCTCTTGGGCTGGCTGGCAAATTCCCATTCAAACAGACGGCGTGCATGGCTCGGCGCGTATGACCGAGATCAATGGCGGCGAAATTTTAAAGCGCATGGAACAAGGGCAGGTGGCAGTGATCACCGGCTTTCAAGGCATTGGCCCAGACAAGCGCGTGACCACACTGGGCCGTGGTGGTTCTGATACATCGGCCGTGGCCGTGGCGGCAGCGCTTAAGGCATCTTGTGATATTTATACGGACGTGGACGGGGTTTATACCACTGATCCGCGCATTGTGACAGGCGCACAAAAACTTGACCGCATTTCTTATGAAGAAATGTTGGAGCAAGCCTCGCTTGGTGCCAAAGTGTTGCAAACCCGCTCGGTTGAGCTGGCAATGATTTATAAAGTGCCTTTACAAGTGCGCTCATCTTTTGAAGCGCCCGATAGCCCCAATCAAAATAGGCCGGATGGCACAGGCCCCGGCACAATTATATGCCAAGAGGATCAAGCCATGGAACAGCATGTGGTGAGTGGTGTTGCCTATTCACGCGACGAAGCGAAAATTTCACTGCGCAAGGTGAAAGATAAGCCTGGCGTTTCGGCCGCCATTTTCGGGCCGCTGGCCGAGGCAGACATCAGTGTGGATATGATCGTGCAAAACGTATCACCCGATGGTGCGTCAACTGACTTAACCTTCACATTGCCGCGCAAAGATTTGCGCAAGGCCATTGAAGTTTTGAGCAAGATCCAAGAACAAATTGGCTTTGCTGAAGTCACCCACTCGGCTGATGTGGCTAAGGTCTCAATCGTCGGCATCGGCATGCGAAGCCATGCAGGCGTTGCTGCCCGGATGTTTAAATCACTTGCTGATAAGGGC
>DATCEN010000168.1:0-5623 GCA_036510015.1 Aestuariivirga sp. | reverse complement strand
AAGGCTTCGTATCACCTGAGTCTTTCGTTTATCTCGAAAGCGCGTTGATCCTGGCGATTGTAGTTTTGGGTGGCTTGGGTTCTCCGATCGGCATCGTATTTTCGGCCACCGCCATTATGGGATCATTTGAAATCTTCCGCGAGTTGGGCAGCGCTGGCGAAGGCATTAAATCAATGATGGGCGAAACCGTTGGGGGATGGATGTCTTGGCTATTCGCACAACTGCCAACGCAGCTACAAGGTTCATTCATCGGCACTGATCCAGTGCAATTCCGCATGATTGCGGTGGGCATAGCAATGGTTGTGATGATGTTGTTCAGGCCGCGCGGCTTTGTAACCAAGCGTGAGCCAACAGTTTATCTCAAAGAGAAAAAATCCATCTCAGGCGATATGGTGGCTGAGGGGCATGGTTGATGATGCGTGAGTGGGACAACAGCCCTGAGCTGGAGGTTCAGCACCTCACCATGCGCTTTGGTGGATTGGTTGCGATTGGTGATCTTTCTTTCAACGTTGCGCGTAAACAGATAACCGCTCTGATCGGCCCCAATGGTGCTGGTAAAACGACAGTGTTCAACTGCATCACCGGATTTTACAAACCCACCGAAGGCATGTTGAAATTGAATCACGATAACGGCAAGCAGTTCTTGCTGGAACGTATGGATGATTTTCGGGTGAACCGTGAGGCGCGCGTGGCTCGCACCTTTCAGAACATTCGGTTGTTCTCTGGCATGACTGTGGTTGAGAACCTGATGGTAGCCCAACACAATACATTGATGAAAGCCTCTGGCTATACCATTGGCGCTTTGCTTGGGCTTGGCAGTTATAAACGCGTCGCGGCCGAGGCTCTCGACAAGGCCAGTTATTGGCTCGAAAAAGTAAACCTCATTGATCGTGCAGACGACCCAGCGGGTGATTTATCTTACGGCGCTCAACGCCGACTTGAGATTGCCCGTGCCATGTGCACCAATCCACGCTTGCTGTGTTTGGACGAACCCGCAGCGGGTCTGAACCCCCAAGAGTCTGGGGAACTCAACAAACTGCTTCGCACCATCCGCGACGAGCATAATGCGGCTATCTTGTTGATTGAACATGATATGAGTGTGGTGATGGGCATCTCCGATCACATTGTAGTGTTGGATTATGGCCGCAAGATTGCCGATGGCACGCCAGCCGAAGTGAAGATTGATCCGGCAGTGATCCGCGCTTATCTCGGCGTTGAAGATGAAGAAGATGAGGCACTGGTTGAAGAGGCCATTATTGCGGTGGCCCCCGCCCGAGCAGCACTCAAAAAGCCCGTCCCAATTAAACAAGCACCAACCAAACCTAGGCCCACCAAAAAGGCCGTGAAGGGTAAAGCCCCTGCTAAAAAGGCAGGCCGCAAATGAATAAGGTTCTCTTGCAAGGTGAAGGCATTGAGACTTACTACGGCAAGATTCAAGCCTTGAAAGGTATTGATTTTCAAGTCAACGAGGGTGAGATTGCCACGGTCATCGGCTCTAACGGGGCAGGCAAATCAACTTTGATGATGACAATTTTTGGCACACCGCGTGCGCGCGCTGGCCGCATTGTATTTGATGGGCAAGAAATCACCCAAATGCCCACATACGAAATCGCTCATCTGCGTCTTGCACAATCACCCGAAGGACGACGCATTTTCCCACGCATGACAGTGCTTGAGAATTTGCAGATGGGTGCCACCGTCAACGCTTTGCGCAATGTGGCAGAAGACTTGCCCAAAGTGTTTAGGCTTTTCCCACGGCTTGAAGAGCGTCAAAGCCAACGTGCGGGTACACTTTCTGGTGGTGAGCAACAAATGTTGGCTATTGGCCGTGCAATGATGGCGCGCCCGCGTCTTTTATTGCTGGATGAGCCGTCGCTTGGCCTTGCTCCCATCATCGTCAAACAAATCTTTGATGCCATCCGCATGCTTAACCGTGAGGAAGGCTTGACGGTTTTGTTGGTGGAACAAAACGCCAATCATGCCCTCAAGTTGGCGCACCGCGCTTATGTGATGGTGAACGGTAAAATCACCCTGAGCGGCACAGGCCAAGAATTATTGAAGCGGCCAGAAGTTCGTGCGGCTTATCTGGAAGGAGGCCATTGAGATGAATGGTTTTATCGACCAGATGGGCAGCCTCGCCGACGCGCTAAACCAGTTCGGCCAGAATTATCTGTCGCTGTTTGTAGAACAAGATACGTGGATTTTCATCATCCTGACCTGCATTCTTGGTGGTGGCGCTGCCTTCGCAGCTGGCCGATCTTTGGCGTTAGGATGGCGGCCCTATTATTTGTTGTTCATTTATATGCTCATTTTCACCTGCGGTATTCGCTTCTTGCATTTTGCGTTATTTGAATCCGAGCTTTTGTCAGTGAAATATTATATCAGCCACGCCTTGGTGATTCAGCTTTCTGCCCTGCTCGGTTACCGCATGACCATGGCGCGGCAAATGGCTGAGAAATATCCATTTGCCTTTGAGCGCGCAGGCTTGTTCAGCTGGCGCGCAAAATCATGAGTTATTTTGAAAGAGCCTCGTATAAATGTCGCTTTTTCAATTGCATTCCTATCCTGTTGGGGCAGTATCACCTCAAGGGGGTAGCGAACCTCCGACCACTCTCAGGTCATTTAAACATTAAAGGAGAACGTCAATGAAGAAATTTATTATTGCTGGTATGGCGATCAGTTTTGCTGCTGCGCTTTCGGCTTCGGCGGCTTTGGCCGATCTTACTGTTGCTACCGCTGGCCCAATCACGGGCGATCTGGCAGCTAACGGAGAACAAATGAGACGCGGCGCTGAAATGGCCGTGAAGGATATCAACGCTGCTGGTGGCGTGAATGGCGAAAAATTAAAATTGGAAATCGGCGATGACGCTTGCGATCCAAAGCAAGCAACCTCAGTTGCACAACAACTTGTGCAAAAAGGTGTAAAGTTCGTTTCTGGCCATTTCTGTTCCGGTTCTTCTATCCCAGCTTCAAAGGTTTATGCTGATGCTGGCGTTTTGCAAATCTCGCCTTCATCTACCAACCCGAAGTTCACCGATGAAGGTGATTGGAACGTAGCACGTGTTTGCGGCCGTGACGATGCTCAAGGCCTCGTGGCTGGCAGCTATCTTGCCAAGCACTACGCTGGCAAGAAGGTTGCAATCGTCGATGACAAGTCTGCTTACGGCAAAGGCTTGGCTGATGCGACCAACGCTGCGATGGTAGCTGCTGGCCTCAAGCCTACAATGGTTGAATCCATCAACACTGGCGAAAAGGATTATTCGGCAATCGTTTCCAAGCTGAAGGAAGCTGGCATCGATGCGATCTATTTCGGTGGTTATCATCCAGAAGGCGCGTTGATTTTGAAGCAGCTGCGTGAGCAGGGTTCCAAAGCCCAGATGCTTTCTGGTGACTCAATGAACGTTAAGGAATTCTGGACAATCGCTGGTGATGCTGCTGATGGCATGATCTTCACCTTCGCGCCAGATCCACGCAACAGCCCAGAAGCTAAGGACATCGTTGCAAAGTTTAAGGCTGATGGCTATGATCCAGAAGGCTATACTCTGGCAACTTATGCAACCTTCCAAATCTTTCAACAGGCTGCCGCTGCAACCAAGACAACCGATCCAAAGACTCTCGCTAAATGGATTCGCGCTGGCAACGAAACCAAGACAGTTCTGGGCCCAATTAAAATTGACAAAAAGGGCGACGTGATCGGTGCGAAATATGTTTGGTATGTCTTCCACAATGGTAATTACGCTGAAGACGATTCAATCCAATAAGATTGAGTTCGGCTGAAATAAATCATCCCCGCGAGGAGAAATCTTCGCGGGGGTTTTTGTTTCTACACTTCCCGCGCGTTGACGGTCATCGCTGCAAGCAAAACTTAGAAGCATGCAGATGAGATTGAAGACGTTAAAGCCCGAACGCCTTGCTGATCCAACTTGTTGAATTGGCCACCGGTGCGCGGCCATCGCTGGCCACTAGGGTATATGCGTCGCGGTACCAGGTTGAGCTTGGGAAGTTGCGGCCTAGCACAGCAGCAGCAGTTTGGGCTTCAGACCTAATGCCCAGAGCCATATATCCTTCTGACAGTCGGTAAAGCGCTTCTGGCGTTTGTGAAGTTTGCTGATATGTCGTGATTACGTCTTTGAAGCGGTTAATGCCCGCCAACCAATCACCCTTTTTAAAATAATAGCGGCCCACTTCCATATCTTTGGCGGCCAGATGATCGCGCGCCAGTCGTGCTTTCAGCTGCGCATCGGCGGCATAACGCGAGTCAGGAAAACGCCGCGCCACTTCTTCCAGCGCGTCTAATGCTTTTGCTGTTTGTGATTGATCGCGCTGTACGTCGCCGATCTGTTCATATTGCGAAAGCGCTACAATATAATAGGCATAGTCAATGTTCTCATGCCCCGGATGAAGCGCAATGAACCGTTGCGAAGCATCGATCGCGTCAGAATATTTGTTATTCTGATAATTGGCGAAAGCCTGCATCAAAAGGCCTTTTGTGGCCCATTTGGAATAAGGGTGCAGGCGTTCTAGTTCAGAGAAATTTCTGGCAGCCTCGTTATATTTGCCGGACTTCAGCTGATCGAGGCCTGCATTATAAAGCTGTGCGACCTGCGCATCGTCGCTGCGCGCCAGATCGGGGGACAGAGCATCAGTGTCTGCTCCGCCACGTCTAATATTGATGCCACCGATGTCAATTCCGCCTGCGGAACAGCCCACAAGCAATAAGGTGGCGGCGAGCGCACAATTGCGCAGAAACTTGGCTTTAGTGGAAAATCTGATGACCATGGAGGGCTGATAACACTTATGCTTGGTTTGGTTAAGCCCCCGATCTAACAAAAACCCGGCAGAACTGTGGCTGCCGGCTCTCTATTAGCAATTTGGGTTGCGTTTATCCGTTGGCTTGACGACGCAAAAAGGCAGGAATAGCCAACTGATCATCATCATAACTTGCAGCTGCTTGCGGCGCAACTGTCGGCTCTTGATAAATCGGTTGCTGAGCTGCGGGGCGGATCTTTGGTTCAGCGCGGCTTTGGTGAGTGGGCGTTGGTGCAGTCGCGTGATCCACCTTACGGCCCAAACCAACTTCAGCAAGGCGTTCAAAAATGCCACGACGCTTGCGTTGTGAAAGTTCGGCGATGCTTTCAACTTCCGCATGGCGCGCGGCTACCTGCTCTTGAGCAATGCGTGGGAATTGATCAATGGGTGGGATGCGCGGCGCAGACCGTGCTGGCGCATGGCTGTGGACCGACATATCGTCGGCGTGTGCATCTTGGTCATAGCCTTGCTGATCCATGCTCGGTGAAGGCGCTGGAATTTGAACATGGCGGCTGGTCTTCACGCGCGCTTCGGGCGAAGGCTGTGGGATGCTATAAGTCTTACGCTCAGGCTGTATTTGAATGGCTGGCTCATGATCTGCTTCTTCATGTGTGGCTTCGCCCATACCTTCAATTGCAAGGCCAGTGGCAACAACGGAAACGCGCATGGTGCCTTCAAGGCTATCATCAAATGTGGCACCCAAAATGATATTGGCGTTAGGATCAACTTCTTCGCGGATGCGGGTGGCAGCTTCGTCAACTTCATAAAGAGTTAGATCTGGGCCACCGCAGATTGAGATCAACAACCCGCGTGC
>DATCEN010000167.1:0-2247 GCA_036510015.1 Aestuariivirga sp. | reverse complement strand
ACATTTTATGTGTACCAGAATTTGCGGAAGTTGAAATCGCACTCACTGACAACAACCCGCATAATTTGGATATGGCCAAACAGATTATTGAGCGACTTGTAGCGACTAATAATTTGCCCACCAAAATAACCGCCACAACTGATCGCAGGCGTGCATTTGATGGCGCAAAATATGTGATGAACTGTGTTCGTATCGGTGGCCTTGAGGCCTATGCCGGTGACGTGAACATCCCTCTCAAATATGGCATTGACCAATGTGTGGGTGACACGATTTGTGCGGGCGGTATTATGTATGGCCAACGCACCATGCCGGCGATGTTAGATTTCTGCAAAGACATGCGCGAAGTGGCACATCAAGATTTGTTGCATCTCAACTATGCCAACCCGATGGCGATGAACACTTGGGCCTGCCTTGATCATGGTAAGGTCAACACCGTGGGGCTTTGCCATGGCGTACAAAATGGGTGGCGACAAATTGCCAAGGCGCTTGGCATAGCAAACCATGAGGAGCTGGATATCATTTGCTCCGGCATCAACCATCAAACTTGGTATATCGGCCTCAATCACAAAGGCCGCACCATCAGCAAAGATGAGTTGGTTGCGGCATTTGAAAAACATCCGCAATTTTCCGATCAGGAAAAAGTGCGTATTGATGTGTTGAAGCGTTTTGGGTTCTATTCCACCGAAAGCAACGGCCATCTTTCTGAATACCTGCCTTGGTATCGCAAGCGCCCTGATGAAATTACCAAATGGATTTCACTGGAAGACTGGATTCACGGTGAGACAGGTGGTTATCTTCGCTATTGCACAGAAAACCGCAATTGGTTTGAACAAGATTTTCCGATGTTCCTTGAAGCTGCCGGAAAATCGCTGAAGACCTATAAGAGAACTGATGAGCATGCCTCTCATATTCTCGAAGCGTTAGAAACAGGCCGTACCTATCGCGGACATTTTAATGTGAAGAACGGTGGGGTAATTAAGAACCTGCCGGAAGATTGCATCATCGAAAGCCCCGGTTATGTTGATCGCTTTGGTATCAACATGATCGAAGGCATTGAGTTGCCGCTTGGCTGTGCGGCCACATGCTTGGCGTCAATCAACGTTCAGCGTATGAGTGTAAAGGCCGCCGTCACCGGCGACGTAGACTTGCTGAAACTCGCTGTGTTGCATGATCCGCTGGTTGGTGCGATTTCAACGCCTGAAGAAGTTTGGCAGATGGTAGATGAAATGCTCATTGCCCAAGCTGCTTGGTTGCCGCAATATGCTCACGCCATTCCTGCCGCCAAAGAACGCATGAAAAACCCTAAAGTGAAAACCCGTAATTGGGCGGGTGCTGCGCGTCAGCATGTGCGCTCGGTTGAGGAGATGCGCACAGCTAAACCAACCTCTGTTGCCAATGTGGGCCACGCTCTTGGCACAAAATTGATGGGGTGATCTTTGCAACATGAGTGGTGCTGAATCTTTCCTGCTGACGCTGTTGGTTATTTTCACTGTGCCCTATTTGGTTTGGCGTTTGTTGGGGCTTGAGCGTATTGCGCCGCTGGCTGTCGTTCAAATCATAGTTGGAGTATTGCTGGGGCCTGGAATTCTTGGGACATTTGCGCCTTCGATTTATGGGAGTGTTTTCACCGTTGGCTCTGTCGCGGCAATTACTGGTATTGCCAACTGGGCCGTAATAATCTTTGTATTTCTCGCGGGCTGCGAGTTGGAACTGAATGAGGCTTGGGCACAGCGTCGCGATGTGGCAACAACTGCCGTCCTCGCATTAGTTACCCCCTTGGTCTTGGGCCTGTGTGCTGCTTGGCTGATGCTTCATTTGGGGGAACAATGGGGTGGTGAGCGTGGTGCGCCTTGGCAGGTGGCTCTGGGCACAGGGATGGCCTGCGCAGTTACGGCACTGCCGTTCCTTGTTTTGCTAATGCAGCAGCTTGAAATTCTCAGAACAGACTTTGGCCAGCGTATTTTGCGCTATGCAAGCCTCGACGATTTGGCGATATGGGGAGTGTTGGCTATAATTCTTCTCGATTGGCAAAGGCTGGCTTGGCAGCTTGGTTTTGTTTTGTTGTTTGCTTGTGTGGCACCGCTTTACCGCAAGCTTATGTTAGCCCTGGCAGAACAAGATCGCTGGCCCTTGGCACTGGTGTGGCTATTGGCTTGTGGCTTTGGCAGTGATCTTGCTGGATTGCATTTCATGGTGGGTGCCTTTGCCGCTGGCGCGGTTTCAGAACGGAGCTGGTTTAATGCCGAA
>DATCEN010000166.1:0-5472 GCA_036510015.1 Aestuariivirga sp. | reverse complement strand
GATCAAACAACTGGCCAGCAACCATGAAATGCTGATCACACTGGAGGAAGGGGCCACTGGCGGTTTTGGCGCTCAAGTGCTGCACGCTTTGGCCAAATTAGGCATGCTTGACCGTGGCCTCAAAATCCGCACACTGACACTGCCCGATGAATTCACCGAACAGGCCAAGCCTGAGGTTATGTATGCCAAAGCGGGGCTGGACCGCAAAGGCATCGTGGCCACCGCGCTGCAAGGTATCGGCGTTTCAGCCGATGAAGCCGTTCGTCGCGCCTAACTGCCCAAAAACCAAACAATAAACGGTGATATGCGCGGTTTATAAGCACTGACACCCTTGTTATCTTCAATTTGGCAGCTATGTTAATTCGTCATAGCTCTATTGGAGTCTCCCATGCCCACCCGTCACGCCCGCATCATCATTCTCGGTTCTGGCCCTGCTGGCTATACAGCAGCAATTTATGCCGCCCGCGCCATGCTGAAGCCATTGGTGATTTGTGGCACCCAGCCAGGTGGGCAACTTACCATCACCACTGATGTGGAAAACTATCCAGGTTTTGCCAAAACCATCCAGGGCCCGTTCCTGATGGATGAGATGAAGGCGCAAGCCGAACACATGGGCAGCGAAGTCATCAGTGACACCATCACCTCTGTCACCTTGAAATCACGGCCCATAAAACTGGTGGGCGACAGTGGTGTGACTTACACTTGTGATGCTTTGGTGATCGCGACGGGCGCACAAGCCAAGTGGTTGGGCCTTCCATCAGAAAAGCACTTTCAAGGCTTTGGCGTTTCGGCCTGTGCCACCTGCGATGGCTTTTTCTACCGCGGTAAAAAAGTTATCGTCGTGGGCGGCGGCAACACCGCGGTTGAGGAAGCTCTATTCCTCACCAATTTCGCCAGCGAAGTGACAGTGGTTCACCGCCGCAATGAATTCAAAGCCGAAAAGATTTTGCAACACCGATTGCACAATCACCCCAAAATCAAAGTGGTCTGGGACAGTGAGTTGATTGATGTGCTGGGCACGCATGAGCCGAAAGGCGTTCATACGGCCCGTTTGCGCAATCTGAAAACCAACGCCACAACCGATATGGTGGTGGACGGCATTTTTGTGGCCATCGGCCATAAGCCTGCAACCGAATTATTTGAAGGCCAGCTGGCATTCAAAAATGGCGGCTATCTCGTCACTGAAAGCTGGAGCACCAAAACGTCCATTCCTGGTGTTTTCGCTGCAGGTGACGTGAGCGATGACATTTACCGCCAAGCGGTAACTGCGGCGGGAATGGGCTGTATGGCCGCCCTTGAAGCAGAAAAATATCTACACGTGCATGTGGCCGAAAAGAACACAGCGCAGCAAGCGGCGGAGTGAAATATGGATTGGGATAAACTGCGCATTTTTCATGCGGTGGCTGAGGCTGGCTCATTCACCCATGCGGGCCATGAACTATTGCTTTCGCAATCTGCAGTTTCCCGCCAAGTCTCAGCGCTTGAAGCGGATCTTAAAGTACCGCTGTTTCACCGCCATGCGCGCGGATTAATTCTAACCGAACAAGGCGAAGTGCTGTACCGCACAGCCAATGACGTGCTCGGCCGATTAGCCGAGGTAAAAACCCGGTTGATGGATTCAAAAGAAAAGCCATCAGGTGATTTGCGCATCACCACAACAGTGGGTCTGGGTTCTGTTTGGCTCACGCCGCGCATCAAAGAATTCATGGAGCTTTATCCTGATATAAATGTCGTATTGCTATTGGAAAATCGTGAGCTTGATCTCTCCATGCGTGAGGCCGATGTTGCCATCCGCTTGCGCCGCCCATTGCAGCCCGATCTTATTCAACGCAAACTTTTCACCGTACATCATCACGTCTATGCTTCACCCGAATATTTGAAGAAATATGGCGTACCAAAATCAGTGGATGATTTGGACAAGCACAAAATTATGATCTTTGGTGAAACCGAAGACTTCCTGACTGATCTCAATTGGCTAGCAACCGTGGGCAGAGAGATGGGCAACCCGCGCCGCGCCGCTTTGCGGGTGAACAGTGCATACGGACTGCGCCGCGCGGTTCATGCTGGCGCTGGCTTAGCGATTTTGGCTGATTATAATGTGCCGTCAGATTCAAATCTGGTTATCATCGATCTGCCATTGGAAGCCGCACAGTTTGAATGTTACTTCGTCTATCCTGAAGAAATGAAAGACACCAAACGTGTCACCGCGTTTCGCGATTTCATCGTGAACAAGGCGCGGGAGTGGAGCTTTTAAGGTTTTCCAACAAAGTTTCGTGCTTCGTGAACAATGTCAAACCATGTTTCACTGGCACCATGATACTCCAACCACTGTTTCATTTTTCGTCCGTGGCCCGGATCAAAATAATCACCAAGCTGTTCTTTCACCAATTCATTGACGCGCGAATTTGGGAGTTTAACGACCAATTGGTTTTTTGATGAGATCATCGCAAAAATCTTGCCCTTAACTTTAAATGCGTTGGCACCAAATCCTTTGCCTTCTCCATGCGTGACTTTATCGTCACCGGCGAACGACTTCGCAATCTCCGTAAAAACGAAATGAACATTTTTGGTGAGAGGTTTGGCCGTCATTTACTTTTGTCCGTCAACCGATGGCGGTAGGGGTAATATTTTACGAAACGCCCCTGTATCAAATATCAATCGTCCCGAGATCAGCTTGCCATTCAACACTTGGTTCCACTCCGCCATTGTCACATTGCCAGAACCTGCAGGTGTTTGAAGACTGACGTCATAGATTGAGCAAACATCAATGTGCTGTTCCCATTGCTTAAGCAACACATGCCCGCGCACAATGGGTCGCAAGCGCATCGCTGCCAAAAGATAATCCCGACGCCCAGTTACTTCAACAAAGGGGCCTTTAAACTTGAACTCATCAGCAAGAAAAGTTTCCGCACTGTCAAAATCACCTGAATAGAATGACTTAAGATAACTATTCACAACCACTAAGCTTGACATGACAGAGACCTCCCACATACTTGCATGATGCAAGTAATACTCGATTATCAACTTGCATCATGCAAGTAAAGGGCTTATTGTAGGATATGCTCGGTAACTCATATGCCAATCAAAACTGTTCCGCCGCACGGGCGCTGGAGCTTGTTGGAGAACGATGGAGTTTGCTCATTATTCGCGACTCGCTCTTTCGCGGCATAACCCAGTTCGGAAGTTTTCAAAAAAGCCTCGGCATTGCCACAAACATCCTCGCGTCACGACTGGAGGGTTTCGTCGCTAATGGCCTAATGGAATATCAAGTGAGCCACGAACTAACAGACCAACGCCACTATGTTCCAACCGCCAAGGCAATCGCTCTCAAGCACGTCATCATGGCTTTGACTGAATGGGGCGAAGAATGGGTGCCAGATCGAAAGGGTCCAATTTACTTTGCGCACCGCGACTGTGGCACTCGCATATCGCTTGCGGCAACTTGCACCAAATGCGGTGTGCTTCCCAGCAATTTGGATATTGTCACGCGACCGAAAAAGGTGTCTCGCACCAAACTTGCCGGCTGATCCTTCGCGCTAATGCCAAAGCATTGGCGCAAGAGAAAGCACCAGTGCTGCAGCCAAACAATAGTTGATGATGCCGAACCACTTGGGGTCATTCATCAGATTTTTAAGCGCCACACCAAATGCGGCCCAAGTGACGGCTGAGGTTAGACCCATGAATAAATACACGCCCACCACAATGAACAACCCCGTCTTAAACTGCGTTGGCAAAGTGAATGCCGAGAGTGAATAGGCGCCCATGATCCACGCCTTAGGATTGACCCATTGAAACCCACAACCTTGTATGAAATTCAATGGCTTAGAAGAGACAATAGAATCATTTTCTGAAGGCCGAGCGGTGGCGATTTTCCACGCCAACCACACCATGTAAATTGAACCAATAACTTTGATCGCCGTGAGCAAGAAGGGATAAACGTCAAAGATGCGGCCCAGCCCAAGGCCCACGCATAAAATCAAAAATGGAAATCCAATGGCCACGCCAAGGATCATCGGGATGGCAGCGCGAAATCCAAAATTCACACCCGTTGCCAACAACACGGCATTGTTCGGCCCCGGCGTATAGGCCGCGATGAAGGCGAAGATGATAAGTGCAAGAAAAAGCGATGTGGTCATGTGGTCAGCTTTACATTGGACATTCTGCAAATATAAACGCTGACCACGCAACCGTTTAATTGCGACCTAAAAAGTCGCCCTTACCGATTTCCACACCAAGGCTACGGATCAGGTTATGCGCCGTTGCCATGTGGAAATAATGGTTCGGCCAAACCGCGCCATTGATATAATCACTGCCACTCATCTGCACGTCATTGCCACTGACCTTGAGTGTGATGGTGCGTGTTGCAGCGCCATCGAATTTCTTGGCATCAATGCTCTTGATGAAGTCGGCAGTTTTGGTGATGCGCGCATAGAGTTCTTCAAATGTCTTTTCATCATCGGCATATTTCGGAATTTCAGTTTCAGACAAACGTGCCGCACAGCCTTTGGCTTGATCGCACAGGATTAAAATTTGTGCGGTGAGCGGCAGCATGTCGGGATAGGTGCGTAAACCAAGCACCACAGATTTATCGAGCTTACGCGCATCGCAGAAAGCTTCGGCCCTCTTCAAAATTTTGGTCATGGAGCTGAGGTTCTTCAATAGAAATGGAACTGATTGTGCGTACATTTATTTCTTCCTTTGTTATTTCAAATTACCGCAAAAGCGCTGAATGCGCTGACATGCGTCTTCGAGAATTGTCGTAGCAGTTGCATAAGAAATGCGAAAATAGGGTGACGTGCCGAAGGCTGCGCCATGCACCGCCGCCACACCTTCAGCGGCCAGCAATTCGCTGACAAAGTCTTCATCATTCGCAATCACTTTGCCGGATGGCGCTGTCTTGCCGATCAGGCCTTGGCATGACGGATAGACATAAAACGCACCCTCCGGCGTTTGACACTTCAAACCCTTAGCCTGATTGAGCATCGATACAACAAGATCGCGGCGCTCTTTGAACACTTTGTTGTTATCTGGGATGAAGCCTTGCGGCCCATTCAGCGCTTCAACCGCCGCCCATTGAGAAATACTCGATGGGTTAGACGTGGATTGCGACTGCAGCTTGCCCATAGCCTTAATCAAGTTTTCCGGCCCCGCTGCATAACCAATGCGCCAGCCCGTCATGCAATAGGCTTTTGACACGCCATTCATGGTCAATGTGCGATCATAAAGTTTGGGCTCAACTTGTGCTGGGGTGACGAATTTAAAATCGTCATAGGTTAAGTGTTCATACATATCATCGGTGAGCACATGAACATGCGGATGCTTAACCAACACATCAGTCAACGCCTTCATTTCAGCATGCGAATAGGCAGCACCAGTGGGGTTAGAGGGTGAATTCATAATGAGCCACTTGGTCTTGGGCGTGATGGCCTTTTCAAGCGCAGCGGCTTGCAGCTTAAAGCCTTTGGCAGGATC
>DATCEN010000165.1:0-5506 GCA_036510015.1 Aestuariivirga sp. | reverse complement strand
GGGCGAAAAATCTGGCGTGGCGATAAGCTTTTTCCATGGCCGTGGTGGCTCAGTCTCGCGCGGGGGCGCGCCGGCGGGCCGCGCCATTGCTGCACAACCGGCGGGAACTGTGGGCGGCCGCATGCGCGTCACCGAACAGGGCGAAGTTGTTTCATCCAAATTCGCCAATCGCGGCACGGCGCAAATTAATTTGGAAACCTTGACGGCTGCGGTTTTGCAGCACTCGCTCAAATCCAAAGTTGAAGATGTGCAGCGGGTGAATTCAGACCATCAATCGGCAGTCGAAAAAATCGCCCAGCTGTCTTTCAAGGCCTATCAGAAATTGGCCCATGATCCCGGTTTGATGACGTATTTCCAACAATCCAGCCCAGTGGAAGAACTGGCATTGCTGAAAATCGGCTCACGTCCTTCGCGTCGCTTTGGAGCCAAGGGCCTTTCTGATTTGCGCGCCATTCCATGGGTTTTTGCCTGGAGCCAAAATCGCCACTTGCTGACCGGCTGGTATGGCCTTGGCTATGCGTTAGATGATTTCGTGTCGTCGCGCGGTGATGGTTTGAAACTGTTGCGTGAAATGTTTGTGAAATCGCCGGGCTTTCGCTTGGCCATCGATGAAGTTGAAAAATCACTTTATCTTGCAGATATGCATGTGGCAGAAAAATATGCTGGGCTCGTGCAAAACCGCAATGATGCAGAGCGCATATTTGCGCTCATTCGCCATGAACATAGCCGCACTTCAAAAGTGATCTTGCAACTTTCCGGCGACAGTCAACTCTGCGAACGCTTCTCTTCCTTCCGTCGCCGCTTTGAGCGGGTAAAGGAAATGGTGGGCCAAGCCAATGGCTGGCAAGTGGAACTGTTGCGCGAAACCCGTGCTGGAAAATCCAGCGACACGCTGAATGGTTCACTATTGGCCACGATGAATTGCGTTGCGGCCGGGCTGGGCTGGACCGGGTAAACCGTTCGGCACAAAAAGGTCACAGTCATCTGCCTATGCTCGGGAGCTTAAACAAAGGAGGATCCCAAATGAACATGATCTCGAAACTTGCAATCGGCACTTGTGCTGCAACTTTTTTGTCTATCGCTGCAGCCAACGCCGCCGGCATGCTCACTGCTCAAAATGGCATGACGCTTTATACTTTCGACAAGGATACAGATGGCGTCTCAGCTTGCTATGACGCTTGTGCAACGAACTGGCCAGCTTACGTTGCAAAAGCTGATGACAAGATGGGTGATGGTTGGAGCCAAGTAAAACGCAAAGATGGCACCATGCAGTGGGCCTACAAAAATAAGCCAGTTTATTTCTTTGCAGCAGACAAAGCCAAAGGTGACAAACTTGGCGATGGCAAAGGCAATGTCTGGCACATTATTGCCGAATAAGATTTCCGGTGCAGAAGGCAGGGTCAATGTGCTCTGCCTTCTGAGCCTTTAAACGCCCGCCACTTTCATCACGAATTCCGCAAACAGCGAATTAGCCCAAGCAAACCAGGCCCGCGTGAACTGGGTTGGATCATCCTTGTGAAAACCTTCGTGCATGAAGCCTGTGTCAGCATCAGTTTTCAAAAGGGTTTCGATCAAAGCTAATTGCTCAACGCGAGAAGTTGAAGTGAGGCCCTGCATGCAAAGCGCAATCGGCCAGATATAATCTTGTGGCGTGTGCGGGCTGCCGATCCCTTTGGCGGCAGTTCCCTCATAAAAATATGGGTTGGCTTTGCTTAAAATCATCGCTCTTGTGTTACGATAAATCGGATCTTCGGCTGTGCAATAACCCAGATACGGCATGGACAATAATGAGGGTACATTGGCGTCATCCATAAAATGTTGGTTGCCAAGCCCATCAACCTCATAGGCATATACCTCGCCAAACTGTGGATGATTGAAACGCGCAAACCTATCAATGCCGTGGTGAATTTCATTAGCTAATGATAAAGCCTGAAGTTTAAGCTCTTGGCCCACCGGTAATTCTGCAAGCCGGCGCAATGCCACCACGGCCATCATATTCGCAGGCACGAGATAATGATATGTGCAAGAGTCGTCAGATGGGCGAAAGCCACTCCAACTCATACCCGTATAACCCACTGCACTGCCTCGGCCATCATGGCTCAGCGTATCAGTGGCCGGGCAATTGAAGCGTTGAAACTGATAAGCAGAATTTTCGTGGCGCTGTTCAAGTTTGATCGTGTTGATGACCACTTGTGCTGCCGCTAAAAAGTTTTGATCGAAATGTTGCGTGCTGCCTGTTGCTATCCACAAATCATGCGCCAACAGCAAAGGCGCGCAGAGGCTATCGAGTTCATACTTTCTCTCCCAAACCCACGGCCCCATATCGGTTTCATCACGGCTGTGACAACGCCCATTGGGCGCTTCATTGAAGGCATTCGCATAAGGATCAATGAGAACCATCGCGCATTGGCGCTTCACCACACCAGCAATCAAACTCGCAAATTGAGGATCAAATTTCGCTAAGCGCAAATATGGCCGCACTTGTGCTGCAGAATCGCGCAGCCACATGGCCGCGATATCGCCTGTGATCACAAACACGCTGCCATCTGATTGCGGCTTTAACGTCGTGGTGAAAGTATTAGCCAAGCAAGCTGCAAATATTTTTGGCAGTTGCGGAAACTGCGAAAGCCGACTTGCTACTTCATCTACACTGCGCTGCATGGCGAGGGGCAAGTCGTTCATAATGGTCCCAAATGTTTAAATCCGCGCTTGGAACCAAGATCAACTTGGCGTTGGCGCTCTCGGTTTGAGGCTTTTTGTTCGTCGCTTAATTTGTCAGCGCATGCTGGACAGCACACACCTTGTTCGAATTTCGCGCTGGCGCGATCATCGGCCGAGACTGGTGCAAGACAGCCATGGCAAATAGAGAAATCCAAAACTTTAAGGCCATGGCCTACAGCCACACGCTCATCAAAAACAAAGCATCCGCCTTGCCATAGGCTATCTTCGGACTTCACATCTTCAAGATATTTGAGAATGCCACCTTTGAGATGATAGACATTTTCAAAACCTTCATGCTTTAAAAAGCTCGAGGCTTTTTCACACCGAATACCGCCAGTGCAAAACATGGCGATCTTCTGATTTTTGTCTTTCAACCTTTCACGCGCCCAAACTGGAAATTCACTGAAGCTTTCAGTTTGCGGATCAAGTGCTTTTGCAAATGTACCAACCCCAAATTCATAGGAATTACGCGTGTCGATCACTAAAACATCGGGTTGGCTGATTAGTGCGTTCCAATTGTTGGGCTCAACATAGGTGCCCACTTTTTCATTTGGGTTGGCGCGCACCGGCCCGATAGTAACGATTTCTTTTTTCAATCGCACTTTCATGCGCCGAAATGGTTTTGTTTCAGCAAATGAAAACTTCGCACCAAAATTGCCAAGGCCAGTAATGCGTGAGATTTCTGCCAAAGCTTCATCCAGCGCATCGGGTATGGCGGCAATTGTGCCGTTGATGCCTTCTTCGGCCACTAAAACTGAACCGCACACGCCAAGTTGTTTTAGCACTTGTCCCAGCGGCGCTTTTAACTCACGGTATTTTTGTAGCGGAGCGAATTGATAGAACGCCGCCAGTTTGTAATTATCTTTCATGGCGGCCTCATAACGCTTTTGCGCCACAATCTCAATTATTGTCGGTGCAGTTGTGCCTGAATTCCGCCGCAGTAGCCCTCAATTATGGCCTGCGAAAGTGCTAGGTATGTGGCACGTTGATTCTTGATTGGGAGAAATAGTGATGAAAAGCAAATTTGTGGCAGGTGTAGTGGCAGTGACGCTGGGAACAGCCGGCCTCGCCATGGCGCAGAACGCACCGGTGAAGGAAATTCCGGTGCAATCTCACGCGACCGTTTCGCCAGAGATTTCTGCGCTGATGAATGAACATCCCAATTTGCAAGCCCTGAGCGATGACCAACTGCGCCTGCGCATTCAAAAATTGGAAGGAGCCATTGCTGAACCTGGGCTTCCACCGCAGGTGAAAGGCTTATTGACGGCCTATGCCGGCCAAACCAATCAAGAACTGGCGCGCCGTGCTGCGGATGTTAAGGCCAAGGCCGCTGCGGATGCAAAAGCTGCCGCTGATGCCAAGGCTGCTGTCGATGCCAAAGCCGCCGAAGGAGCAAAAGCTGCCGCTGATGCTAAGGCTGCTGCGGAAGCCAAAGCCGCCGAGGGTGCAAAAGCTGCCGCTGATGCTAAGGCCGCTGCCGACGCCAAAGCCGCCGAGGGTGCTAAGGCTGCTGCGGATGCTAAAGCTACAGCCGATGCTAAGGCTGCCGCTGATCTGAAGGCCGTTGAGGGTGCAAAAGCTGCTGCCGATTTAAAGGCCGCCGCCGATGCTAAGGCCGCTGTCGATGCAAAAGCTGCGGCTGATGCCAAGGCCAAGGCTGCGCCTGCGTTGCAGGCCACGCCTCAACCTATCCCACAACCAGTGCTGCCAGCTGCACCTTTGGGCAAGCCAGCGAATGTTCCACCTGCAGCGCCTGCTGCCGGTTCTGTCGTCGCAACGCCTGTGGTTCCCGCCCCACCAGCCGCTTTGGCCAAGCCAGCGGAAGTTGCACCTGCAGCGCCCGCCGCAGGTGCGCCTGTTGCCGCTCCCGCTCCAGCCCCAGTAGCGCCGCCAACCAAGCCGGTGGAAAAGCCAACTGCTGCGGCAGCTGCTCCCGCTGCACCGCCGCCTGTGGTGGCCGCTTCGCCAGAAAAAATACAGGCATTGGCACCTGTGAAGATAGACTCTGCTGCCGAAGCAAAAGCCAAAGCATATAGCGCCGACACCACAGACATTTCAAAGCTGAGTGATGATGATTTGCGCAAGCGTTTGGAGGATGTGCGCCAAATGCTTTCCGCCAATGAGATTTCAGCTCCGGTTCAGCAAGCAGCCCTGGCGAAAATGGGAGCGGAGAGCCGCTTACTGCGCCAACGTCTGGCAGCAGCCAATGCCAAGCAAATTCAGGCCGCCCCTCCAGCGCCGCCACCACCTCCTTTGCCACCAGCATTTGTGACCAAGGCGCCACCACCACCACCGCCGCCGCCAGCTGTTGCTGCTGCAGCCGCCGCATCTGGTCTTAATTTCAGCGTGTCAATTAACTTGATCACTGGGGCTAGCCCGCCGCGCGAAGTGTTGGAAGATCGCCGTCCGTCTGATCAATTGCGCTCTAGCGAATTGATGCGCCGCATCCAAGTTTACGATGATGCCCAAGGCGATGATCACTATGATCCGTCATTGCGTGATTATTGGCGCGGCAACTTAGACTATGACCGCGAAGTGTTGCGCCTGCGCTTGTTGCAGGAACGCAAAGCGCGCATGGCCGCAATTGCCGCTCAAGGCGAAATACAATTCGCACCCACACGCCGCCCTTTGCCACGCAATATCTTCGCCGCTGAAGTCGGCCCTGATGTTCTGACTGAGGCGTTGATGGCACCGCCGCCGGATGGCTTTGACCGTCGGGTTGATTTGCACACCTTTGTGACTGACCCCAATTGGCGCAATACCATTCCGCGCATTGAAATTGACA
>DATCEN010000164.1:0-2002 GCA_036510015.1 Aestuariivirga sp. | reverse complement strand
AGCGCTTGCATATTTTCTCATAGGCCGCAGGCTTTTTATCTGAGACAATTTCCACGCCTTCAAAATAATGGGCAAGACCGGAAGCCAGAACTTTACGCTCTTGATGGTGCAAATCGCCCTTGGTTATGAGCAGCAATTTGTAGTCACCATGCAGCGTCTTCAGCGTTTCTTCCACATGCGGCAGAACTTCCATATCATGATCGAGCATGGTGCGGCCCAGCGCAATCAGTTGGCTGATTGTGGCCGTGTCAACGGCACCCCCTGATATTTCGATTGCAGCTTCGATCATCGATAGGGTGAAGCTTTTTACACCATAGCCATAAAGTTTAACGTTTCGGCTTTCGGTGGTGATGATTTTTTGCTTGGCTTCGGCTTCCGGCATGTAGCCGCTCATCATGCGGCCAAATTCAGTTTCAGCCGCATCAAAGTGGATGAGATTGTGCCACAACGTATCATCGGCATCAAAGCACACCAGATCAAGCCCGCTCAAAGCTTGGCCTCAATGGCATCCCAGATCAGCGCTGCGATATCAGCCCCGCCAAATTTCTTGACTTGCCTGATGCCTGTGGGCGAGGTGACATTAATCTCGGTCATGTAGTCACCGATCACATCGATACCAGTGAAAATAAGCCCACGCTTTTTGAGCTCCGGCCCGATGGCTTCGCAAATTTCATGCTCGCGCTTGGTGAGCGTAGTTGGGGCCGCTTGCCCACCCACATGCATGTTGGAGCGATTATCATGTGCCGCAGGAATTCGGTTGATTGCGCCGGCCACTTTGCCATCGACTAGAATGATGCGTTTATCGCCCTTGCGCACTTCAGGCAGATAAACTTGCGCAATAAGCGGCTCTTTGTAGGCCGTCATCATCAATTCCATGAGTGACGAAAAGTTTTGATCTGTGTCATGGCTGCGGATAACACCAGCGCCACCATTGCCGTAAAGCGGCTTATAGATCACATCCTTATGGGTGCGGCGGAAGGCATCAAGCTCACCCACATCGCGGCTGATTAAGGTTTCCGGCATCAAATCTTTGAAACGCAGAATAAATAATTTCTCCGGCGCGTTGCGCACTTCGGTTGGATTATTCACCACCAAAGTTTTCGGGTGGATCATATCCAGCAGATGTGTTGCAGTGATGTAACCCATGTCAAACGGCGGGTCTTGGCGCATCAACAAAACCTGTTGGGAAGCCAAATCAATGCGCGCTGCCTCACCCAGGGTGAAGTAATCGTTCTTAACGTCACGCACTTTGACTGGCTGACCAAAGCCTGTAACGCGCCCGGCTTCGTAAGCCAGCGTTTTGGTTTGGTAGTAAAACATTTCGTGGCCCCGTGCCTGGGCTTCCAGCATCAACGCGAAAGTTGAATCACCCTCAATGTCGAATAGCTCGATGGGGTCACATTGCACGGCAACTTTCAGGCTCATTTAATAGGCTCCATCAAAGGCATTCTCGACATGAGACGGGATGAGCGCAGAGTTAACCGCCACAATGTCGAATCTGCAAGTGCCGTTATTGGCGATCTCATCTTGCGCCATCCAATGTGCTGCTGCCGCCGCAATGCGCCGCGCTTGGGTGGGTGAGACAGAGGTCACCGCCTCATCATGGCTGGCGCGCGCCTTCACTTCAATAAAGGCCGTCACATCGCCGCGCCGCATGATCAGATCAACCTCACCCGAGGGTGATTTATAACGCCGCCTGATCAGCGCATAGCCCTTAGCGGTGAGCAGAGCCAAGGCTACAAGTTCCGCCACGCGGCCCTTGGCTTCGGCTTTTTCACGGTCACGCATGATCGGCTTTTCGCCTTAAAATACGCGCGTAAATATCTTCTTTGGCCAAGCCAAATTCCTTGGAAACAAGGCTTGCCGCTTTGCTGGCCGAATGATCGGCAAGTGCGGTGGTGATGGCACTTTCGATCACCTCTTCTGAAACAATTTCGTGTTCATCCGCAGGCGGCCCAATCACCAAAACAATCTCGCCTTTGATGCTTTCGCGGCTGGCCAG
>DATCEN010000163.1:0-10694 GCA_036510015.1 Aestuariivirga sp. | reverse complement strand
CAACTATGCCGCCGCCCTTTTCGTTTGGTACGTGACCGACTTTCAAGGCAGCGACCTAAAAATCACGAGCACAAGCCAACAGGGTGCCTTCACCATGATTGACAGCCAGATTGTGGGCAGTAACCAGCCCGTGAAATGGCGCGTGGGTGGCAGTGATGGAGGAATGCGCATCGTTGACATTAACGTGCAAGGTGTTTGGCTGACGATTGCCATGAAAGACCTTTTCACCAGAACGCTGAACGCCTCACATGGTGATTTCAAGCCGCTCTATGCAAGATTGCGTGAGGCGGATACATGGTGATTGTTGTGGTAATTTACCCCGTATTAACCATGTTCGGCTGAGAAAGACCGATCATGTCCAGAAACATTTTCACACGCCGCTTATTTTTAGGTTTCTTACCTTTAGCTTTGGCCACACCTGCTTTTGCGGTGGCGGCACCTGCTGAGGAACACCCTTCCATTAGCTTCATGAATCAATTGGGCGAAGACTTGCTTCATGCCCACAGGCTTGGCACCAAGTCTGCGGTATTGCGTGTGGTTCTGCGTTACGCTGACATCGGAAGCATTGCCAATCAATCGATCAGCGGCCATGACGTGCCCGATGGTGAGCAAGAGGATTATCAACGCGGTGTGGCTCGGTTTATAGCGCGCTACATTGCCGAACAAAGCCGCACTTATCCGGTTGCCAAATTTGAAGTGGGTGAAGCCACGATCGATAAAGACAAAAATGTGTTGGTTGATTCCAAAGTATTCATGATGGCCGGCCAGGTTTATTCGGTTTCATGGAAACTGAATTGGGTGGGTGGCAGCTATAAAGTGGCTGATGCGCGGTTCTTGGGCTTTTCTATGGTGAACCAAGAGCGCAGCATTTTCTCTGATTATATTTCTAAGAATGCGGGCGATGTGAAATCGCTTATTGTTGCACTCTTGCGACAATGAACAAGCTTGGCGCAACCCGCTTTGCTGTGGTTGCGCTTTTGTTTCTCGCATCTTGTTCTTCGGGCCGCCGATCAGCAGAATTTACCCTTGATGGAGTTACAGCGCCGCCACGGGTGTGTGCACTCAATCCACAAGACTTCGCTCAAGCTGAACGTGTGCCGGATTTTCATTTGGACAACGGTTGTGGTGTTGCAAATGGTTATAAAATTTACACCATCAATGATGTGGGCCTGAACCCTTCGGCTTTAATCACATGCGATTTGGCCGATTCGGTTTCGACTTGGCTTTCCACCGTGGTGCAGCCAGCAGCACAGGCCACTTATGGGCAACGTGTGGTGGCCATTAAAGTTCTTGCCTCTTATTCCTGCCGCTCACGCGATAACAAATACGGTGCGAAATTATCCGAACATGGCTTTGGCAATGCGATCGATATCGGCTCTTTTATCTTGGAGGATGGGCGCGAGGTGAATGTTCTGCGCGATTATTATGGCAATGGGCCAGATCAGAAATTCCTCCACAGCGTTCGCGCCCAAGCGTGTGGCTTGTTTAGCACCGTGTTGGGGCCGGGATCAGACGCAGATCATTCCAACCACTTTCACTTGGACAAAATGTTCTTGCGTCCTGGCCGCGGCACCTATTGTCGCTAACAACAAAACACTGCCGCTTGCCAAATAAGCTTTGCCCTGCTTAATGTGCGCCGACTTTGCGTAAAACAGCGATAACAGGCTGCCGCAAACGGGAGGATTCTATGAAATACATTTTGCTGGCAATCCCATGCATTTGTGCGCTTGCTGCGCCTTATTACAATGTGATTGAGCCACGGGCTTTTGGTTTTCCATTCTTCTATTGGTTTAACCTGGCCTTGATCCCTGTTTCGATGGCCTTCATCTATGTGGCCGGCAAAGTGGGAGGCGACCAATGAACGTCGTCGCAACATCAGTTTTCATTTTCTTCTTCTTGCTCGTTACCGTGCTGGGCTTTTGGGCCTCGCGCTGGAAAGCGGGCGATCTCAATTCGCTTCACCAATGGGGCTTGGGTGGGCGGCAATTTGGCCCATGGGTCACTTGGTTTTTGATCGGTGGTGATCTTTACACCGCTTACACCGTTATCGCCGTTCCAGGTTTGGTTTATGCGCTTGGTGCTTATGGCTTCTTTGCCGTGCCCTACACTGTGTTGATGTATCCACTTGCGTTCTTGCTCATGCCGCGGTTTTGGAATGTGTGTGCCAAGCACGGTTATGTGACGGCTGGGGATTTTGTGCTCGGCCGCTACGGTTCAAAGTGGCTTGAACTGGCCGTGGCTGTCACCGGTATTCTGGCGACAATGCCTTACATAGCACTTCAACTTTTGGGTATGGAAATAGTCATTCGCGGTCTAGGCTTTCAAGGCGAAGGTTTGATGGCGCATGTGCCCCTTACCATCGCCTTTGTGATCTTGGCGCTTTACACATATTCTGCAGGTCTTCGCGCACCTGCAGTGATTGCCTTTGTTAAAGACATCATGGTCTATGTCTTCGTGATCGCGGCAGTTATATATATTCCATATCAGCTTGGCGGTTTTGGCTCGATGTTTGATGGCGCTGGCAAAGTGTTTGAAGGCATGGTTGCCGCGGGTGCCGCGGCCAGCCCACCCAAGGTGGTAAATGCTGGGCTGACACTCACGCAATCTCAAATCTGGCCATTCTTGACGCTGGCTGTGGGTTCAACATTGGCGCTGTTCATGTATCCGCACTCACTCACCGGCGTATTGTCTGCCAATGGCCCCAAGACGATCCGTTTCAACATGACGATGCTGCCGCTTTACTCATTGATTCTGGGGCTTATTGCATTGTTCGGTCTGATGGGTCGTGCCGCTGGGCTTGATCTTAAGAACACCGGAGACGTTGTGCCGCAGTTGTTCTTGAAGTTCTTCCCCGATTGGTTTGTGGGCTTTAGCTTTGCCGCCATTGCCATTGCAGCCTTGGTTCCGGCAGCGATGATGTCTATTGGCGCTGCCAATACTTTCACGCGCAATATCTGGCGGCCATTTGTGAACGCGCAAATGACTGACAAACAAGAGTCTGACATGGCGAAATTGATCTCGCTGGTTGTCAAAGTTGGCGCTTTGCTGATCATCGTTGGTGTGCAGACACAGTTTGCACTGAACTTCCAGCTTCTGGGCGGCATCATAATGCTGCAAATCTTCCCAGCACTTTGCTTTGGTCTGTTCACCCGTAAAGTTCACGGCCAGCCATTGTTGATTGGTTGGGCGGTTGGCATGCTGCTTTCAGTATTGCTGATCTGGATTTCCAGAAGTCCGGCGGGGGCTATTGTGCCGATGTGGTCTTCGCCTCTGGGTATTGGCCTATACATTGGCGTTGTCACGGTTTCGGCCAATGCTCTGGTTTCCTATGTTTTGAGTTTGGTAACGCCAAACGTCGGCACGGATGAAACCATGGCGACTGACTATCTTGACGCGAAAGTATAACGCATAATTATCTTGTGGCGGCTTGGTGGGAATGTCCGTTTAGTCGCCACATTTGCTTGGTAACAAACTTTGGTGTGGCGACGCACCTTTTTTATTTGATTTTGACTGCTATATAAGATGGCCAGCACTTCTGCTGGCCGTGGCGTAATAATCAATCGAATGGGTTTGCAAGTGATGAACAAGTTACGCTTCGTAAGATTATCTTTTGCCTCTGCCATACTGGGGCTTTTCCTCGGCGGCACCAACAGTGCTTTTGCCTGTGATGCCGAAGGCTTGGTTACGGGCATTGCCACATCCTTTGAACAAGCGGCCAGCGCACATTCTTCCCGCGCTTTTTCTTCAGCGGTGGGCCACTATGCCGATATGCGTAGTCTTGCCCTGTTTGCTCTAGGGCCTTACCGCGCAAAACTTCAGCATGCAGATGAAGCGCAATATGTGAATTCAGCGCGTGGTTTTCTGGGGCGTTGGATGGCTGATAATAGCGATAAAATATCTGGTTCTGGCATTACGATCCAATCTTGCTCAGAGCAAGTTGTCTCGGCTCGCTTTGGTAATGGCACAAGCGTGGTGTTTCGTTTAGCCGGACCAAGGCGGGTATCAGATGTGAGTGTCTCAGGCATTTCATTGTCAGGTGTGCTTCGTGATAAATTCACTGGTGTGATCCGCGACCATGGCGGTGATATGCAAGCGTTGCTGGATTATCTCGATAACTGACGACGGGCACATTCCCAAATCATCTCATTTCTGCCACAAGTGAATTCCAAACCCCGCCCGGTTTATTGGAGCTTCCATGAAGAAAACTACACTGGCATTGGTGATGGCAAGCGTGTTTTTGGCCGCTTGCACGACTGATCCCTTCACTGGCGAACAGAAACCTTCGAACACCATTGTGGGTGCTGGTGCGGGCGCTGGTATTGGTGCCCTGGGCGGTGCCATTCTTGGTGCTGCGGTGGGTGCAGATGCGCGCAAGGCCGCAATGATTGGCGCTGGCGTTGGCTTGCTCACCGGCACAGGCATCGGGCTTTATATGGACAATCAAGAAGCCAAGTTACGCAATCAGTTACAAGGCACAGGCGTTTCCATCACACGCATGGGCGACAGCATTGTGCTGAACATGCCGTCTAACATCACCTTCGATACTGATCAGGCAGATGTGAAGCCGCAATTTTTCGCCACGCTGAATTCGGTTGCCATTGTGTTCAAAGAATACAAGCAAACCTTGATCAACGTTGTTGGCCACACCGATTCAACGGGTGATGCCAATCAAAACTATGATCTCTCAAGGCGTCGTGCCGCTGCTGTGGCGCAATATCTTTCAGCCCAGCAGCTTGATCCACATCGTTTTTCTGTGGAAGGGCACGGAGCAAGTGATCCCATTGCATCAAATGCCTCGCCATCTGGGCGCGCGCAAAATCGTCGCGTTGAAATAACCATATTGCCGCTGACCTAAAGTTATGGATCAAGCGCGCTTTACCCTGACCTTCGGCAGCTTTTCACATGACGAGGCCTTCGCTTTTATGGAGCGGCTGGAAGCAGAACTGCGCATTGACGCTATGGCCATCTCCATCAATGAAACGGATGAGGCAAAGGCGATATGGGAGACCGTGGCGTGGTTTAGCACGCGCAGCGAGGCCGAAGCTGCACGCGAAGTTATCGGCATTGAGACGGCTGCCATCGCAGAAGTGGAAAACCGCGATTGGGTGAGGGAGTCTCTTGCGGGTCTTGCGCCAGTTTCAGCAGGGCGGTTTTTTCTACACGGATCACACGACCGCAATTTGCGCAGCACTGGTGGTATCGCCATGGAGATTGATGCGGGCACTGCCTTTGGCACTGGTCATCATGGCACGACAAAAGGTTGCCTTCTGGCATTTGACACGTTGTTGAAACGCACGCGCCCTGCCCGCGTATTTGATTTGGGCACTGGCACTGGGGTTTTAGCCTTGGCTGCGGCCAAGGCCCTGCGCCGCAAAGTTCTCGCCAGCGATATAGATGCAGAGGCGGCACGCGTAACTGCTCTCAATGCCCGCCACAATGGTTTAGGACCGTTGGTCACAGCGGTGACTGCAGCGGGCCTTCATGCGCCAGCAATTCACGCACATGCGCCTTTCGATTTGATATTCGCCAATATTCTCGCCAAACCCTTGGAGCGCTTGGCCACGGGGATTGCAACGCTGCTGGCACCTGGTGGCCATGTCATTCTGTCTGGGCTGACGCGAGACCAAGAACGATGGATCCTTGCGTGTTACCGCACGCGCGGCCTCGTTTTAGTCCAAGCCCTGCGGTTAGATAATTGGGTGGTGCTGGTGATGCAGCGCAAGTCAGCGCAGCAAAAAACCCGCAAGAAATATGCCTCGCGGGTTAAATCAGCAGTGCGTGGTTCAGGCTACGCCGAAAACGTTTAGCTCGATTTTTAGCGCGCCCAAACGCGGGAATTGATTTCACCACGGTTAAGGCCGATGTCAGCCAAAAGGCGATCATCAAGCTGATGCAATTGGCGCACAGCGCGGCGGCTGGCCACAAAATTCTTCATCCGCGCCATCAGGCCGGGAGACAGGCTCATGCCGGAGTGGCGCACTGTTTCACGATCCAAAGTTACCAAAGTCATCATACTCTCCATTTAAAATAAATTTCTGCAAATTATTTTTGCAATGACTTGCTATTAGCCGCCAATGATAGCGAGAATGTGTCAGAAGCCCGATGCTTTGATGACAATTGTCTCTACATGGTCGTCATGATTAACAGCGGGTTAAAATACCGCTTTTAGGCGACGTCAGCTTGAGTGTTGATTTGGGCAATAAAATTGCGCAGTGGTTGGGGCTTGCCCAACAGGAAGCCTTGGGCACAATCCATGCCTTTTTGTGCCATCAATACAAACTGCTCTTCGGTCTCAATGCCCTCTGCTGTAATGTTAATGTTAAGCTGATGGGCGAGAGCCAAAATGGCATCGACGAGGGCGCGGCTCACCTCGTTCGTACTATATGCCTGAATGAAACTACGATCAATTTTGATGCGGTCAAATTTGAAGCGGTGCAGATATGACAGAGACGAATAGCCGGTTCCAAAATCATCCAGCGCAAGATGAATTCCCAGTTCCTTAAGGTCTGAGGTGATGCTTTCCGCCAACCCCGATTTATCAGCAAATGCGGTTTCGGTCATTTCAAGCACAAGTAAATCTGGTGGCAGGCCGGATTCGGCCAAAGCATTCGTCACGACTGTCAATAAACGGCGGGAGCGCATTTGTAAGGCGGAGATGTTTATGGACACACTAATGCCTGCAGAGAAGTTTCGCGCATCATGGCAAGCCTTGTGCAAAGCCCAAGCGCCGATTTCGTTGATCAGCCCACATTCTTCCGCCAGTGGGATGAAAATATCCGGATCAACTTGCTTATTGATACCGTCCCCATGCGTAGCGTCTTGCCAACGGATTAAAGCTTCATAGCCGCAGAGTTGCCTGGTGCTGCATGTAAATATCGGTTGATAATACATTTCAAAACGCTTTTCGGCCACAGCTGCACGCAAAGCAGTTTCCAACATTTGGCGTTTGGCCAAGGCTATATCCATTTCAGCAGTGTAATACCGAGCAGTGCCCCGGCCCTGTTGCTTAGACTTATACAAAGCCAGATCTGCGCGACGCAAAATTTCATCCACGCTCTTCACGTCGTTTTCAAGCACGACTATGCCGAGACTTATGCCAACCCATTGCGGCTGGCCTTCGACGCTCACTGGTTCATTTGCCGCCTTAATAATCTCACGCCATGCAAATTCAATTTCTTCGTCAGGGCGATCGAGCACAAAGACGAATTCGTCTCCACCGATGCGCGCGACCATTTCTGCTGGACGTATTATTGATGAGAACCGGCGCGCCAGGTTAAGTAAAACAGCATCACCGGCTGCGTGGCCTTTCACGTCATTCACTCTTTTGAAGCTGTCCAGATCACCATAGACAACATAGCGTTTAATGCCATCATCGTTCTGGATAATTTTGGCTAAGCGATCACGCAGTGTTGCGCGGTTTGGCAAGTTCGTTAATGTGTCAGACATCGCCATGTGACGCATGCTGGCTTCTGCCTTGCGGGCTTCAGATATATTAGCGCATACGCCATGCCAGCCAATCCTTTTACCATCAGAACCAAAATCAGGTTTAGCCGTAAGACTTAAATAGACTGTGTCATTCGCTTCACCGATGGCAATTTCGTAATCGGTAAACGGCGTTTCGTCAGCTAGGCATTTGCCAAATATCTCAGCTAGGTTTTTCTGATAGCAATTTACTGCGTATTGACTGAATAGCGAATGCAGAGGCGTACTGTGAAGATTATCAACTTCACAGTCCAAAGCCGCTGCGAAATTATCAAAACCGCGTATCAACACTCCGTTCTTGTCAATCTTCCACAGCCAATCGCGTGCATCCTCTTCAAATTCGCGCAAGAGCAGACTGACAACCGCTTGCTCGTCCTTGAGGCGGCGCATGGTGACAATTTTTAAACGCAAATCACGTGTGTGAACCAAAGCCATACGATTGAAAAAGACAAAGGCGGCAACCATCAGGGCCGCAATAGGCATCCCTGCTGGATAGCCTTGTGTCTCAAAAATTGCGATGATTGCCCCAATTACGATGATCGTTGAATAGGTCAACGCAGCCAACGGCAGAGCCCAATAATTCACCGTGCCGCCGATCAGCATTCCTAACATAACAATTTCCAAAACGGTGGTGAGATGCTCCCCCGCGTGAGGCATGATGTTGACAACACCAATGCTCCAAAACAATCCACGCAGACCCGCAATCACCGCTGACATGCGAGCCATTTCAGCTATATCGACTTTGGACACCCCATCAAATTTTTTGAACAGTCGGAGAGTTGGAATTACGCCCACGAGCATGACGATTCCCCAAGGAACCGCCGGCATAAATTGACTTGTTCCGTAGAGTTCAAATAAGACAAACAGCGTCACGCACACATGGCCAATCAACGACTGCGTAGCATTTTCAGCTATGCAGGCCACTTGTTCTGGTATCGTGTATTTTGGCAAATAATACACCATCACCGATCGCATGCGCCCAAACACTAACATCAAAAATTACCCTGCAATTCAACTCATCGGATTTTTTGCAACGATGGCAGTTGCCGTTTGTCCATTAGTTAACTTCTGCGTGTAATAATGTGCAGAAGGTTGCAACCTTGGCTTTGACGTAAACAAAGGGTTAAGATGCAGAAATGATTCAGAATACGACATCCAAGCTCAAGCGGTTTCGGCAGCTCATTTCAACTCAAGGGTTGGATGGTTATATCATCCCAAGGCAGGACGAATTTCAGGGTGAATATGTTGCAGCTTATGCCGAGCGGCTGAATTGGATCTCTGGCTTTTCAGGTTCTTGGGGCGTGGGTGTGGTTTTGGCCCGCAAGGCCGCGTTGTTTGTGGATGGGCGCTATACAATCCAAGCAAAAGCGCAAGCCTCGCCTAAATTGTGGTTGCATAAAAACTTGATTGATGAGCCGCCTACAACTTGGCTCAAGTCCACCTTGAAGCGCGGGCAAAAAATCGGCTTTGACCCAATGTTATTCTCAATCGCAGAAACCAAACGATATGCTGCGGCTTGCGCTGAGGTGGGCGCCAAATTTGTTCCCGTCAACTTCAATCTGGTTGACCGGATTTGGGAAGATCAGCCAGTTCGTCCACAAGGTGCATTGTTTGCACACGCTTTGGCCTTTGCTGGCCGCAGCGTGGCGCAAAAACTGAACAGTTTGAAAATCGAGATGAAAAAGCTGCGCCGCAATGTGGTGCTGCTGACTGATCCTGCCAGCGTGGCGTGGTTGTTCAACTTGCGCGGCAATGACGTACCCTTCACACCTGTGGTTCAGGCCTATGCGTTGGTTTACGACACTGCGCGGGCACAAATCTTTATCGATCCACAGCGTGTGCCAGCGCTTGCGCTCAAAGGGTTGGGCCGCAAGGTGAGGGCAATGCCGCCAGCAGAGTTTGCCAAATGTCTAAAGGCGCTTTCTGGCCGCAGTGTGCAGCTTGATGAAAATTCCGCGCCAGAGTTTGCGCGTGAACAGTTACGCAAGGCCAAAGCCCTTATCATACATGCCGCTGACCCGTGCTTGTTGCCCAAGGCGTGCAAGAACAAAGTTGAACAACAAGGTGCGCGCGACGCCCAAAGGCGTGATGGCGCGGCCTTAGTGAATTTTCTCCACTGGCTTTGGCTGGAAGCACCAAAGGGTAAGCTGGATGAAGCAAAGGCGGCCACCAAGCTTCACGCCTTTCGCAGCGCAACTGGCGCGTTACGGGATTTGTCGTTTGAATCTATTCCGGCCTCTGGTCCCAATGCAGCACTGCCGCATTATCATTTGCCACCAAAAGGCGGAAGGCACCTCAAACAGAATGAGATGTTCCTGATTGATTCAGGTGGACAATATCTCGATGGTACAACTGATGTCACGAGAACTGTTATTATCGGCACGCCGACGGCAGAAATGAAGGACCGCTTCACTCGCGTGTTGAAGGGCATGATTGCCATTTCACAGTTACGTTTTCCGGCTGGCACAACGGGTGCACATATAGATGTGTTGGCGCGCGCCAGCCTATGGGACGGTGGTTTTGATTTTGATCATGGCACTGGGCACGGCGTGGGCAGCTATCTCTCAGTGCATGAAGGGCCGCAACGCATTTCCAAAACTGGCTATGTGGCATTGAAACCCGGCATGATTATTTCGAATGAACCGGGCTATTACAAGCTGGGTCACTATGGCATTCGCACTGAAAACCTTTTGCTGGTGAGTGAGCCAGGCAAGATCCCAGGCGCTGATCGGCCAATGATGTCGTTTGAAACACTTACACTCGCGCCGATTGATCGTAATCTCATCAGCGCCCAAATGCTGACGCGCGCAGAATTAAACTGGCTTGATGTCTATCACGCGCGGGTGCTGGCTGAACTTGGCTCACTTGTGCAAGACGAGGCTTTGCCTTGGCTCAAGGCCGTTTGCGCACCGCTCAATTAAGAGGTTGCGAGTTTGGCGATGTCTGAGCGCAATTCGCCATAACCGGTGAAGCGATATTCATAAGCGAGGCCCAATTGCTGTGCGGCGGCCTGTGCAGATGCTTGCAGCGCTTCATCCTTGGTTTGTGCGAGATAAATCAACTTGGTGTAATTGCCAAAATAATCATCACGCAATTCCGGATGTCTATCTAACGCTAGGCCCTGCCAGATCAGCTTGTTGAAATGGCGGGCGAGATAATCAGTCAAGAAAAAGCTGGTCATATCTTCATCGGCGTGCGCTGCGAAGGTTTCA
>DATCEN010000162.1:0-3325 GCA_036510015.1 Aestuariivirga sp. | reverse complement strand
CGCCGTCGCGCTGAAGAGAAACAACGCGGCAGCAAGCCTAAGCATAAGTTGCGCGCACCTTTTGAGTGGCAGGCCGCGCAGCAACACGCTGCCGATGTTCTTTGATTTTAGGCAGGGTGTTGATGTCCACCTTATCATCTTCCAACCATGTGGCCAGAGTGTAGAGATAAATATCAGCCACGCTGAATTGTTTGCCCATCACCCATGGTTCACTAATGGACGAGCGTTTAAGATAGCTGTCTTCAATCAGCTTGAAACATTCAGTGAGATTGGCGGGCACGTTCACCTTGAGGCCCTCGATAACCGCAGGGTCATCATACCAGCGGTAGCCGCGACCGCCATGGGCATGATGTGGATGAACGGTGGAGCACAGATACGAATTGAAATCCTGCATGTGGGCCACATCAAACGGATCAGTTGGGGCGAGCTTTGCGCTGGGATGGCTTTGGGCGATGTAATATAAAATGGCGGGCGTTTCGGTGATGATGCCCTTGTCTGTCACCAAAGCAGGTACGCGTGCCTTAGGGTTGATATTCAAAAAAGCAGGTTTCTTTTGCTCACCTGCTTTGAAATCCAGCTTTGTAACATTGTAATCAGCGGCTGCCTCTTCCAATGCAATGTGCGATGCCAGTGCGCATGAGCCAATTCCACTGATGAACAGATTGAGCACGGCTTTAAGCCACGCCCTTATCCGCCAAAAGCTGTTTCAATTCGCCAGACTGATACATTTCCATCAGGATGTCTGCGCCACCGATGAACTCGCCCTTTACATATAGCTGTGGCACGGTGGGCCAGTTGGTATAGTCCTTGATGCCTTGGCGAATTTCGGCACTGTCCAAAACGTTCACGTCTTTGAATGGCACACCGAGTTGCTGCAGGATTTGCACTGAACGGCCGGAAAAGCCGCACATGGGCATGTCTGCCGTGCCCTTCATGTAAAGCACAACATTGTTGGTTTTAACTTCGTTTTCGATCTGATCATGGATTGTCATTTTATCATTCCTGTGGTGATGAAGTTTGCAAAGCTAAAGCGTGAAGCTCGCCGCCCATGCGGCCTTTGAGGGCGGCATAGACCATCTGGTGTTGCTGCACGCGGTTCTTGCCTTTGAAGGCGGCGGAAATAACATTGGCGGAATAATGATTGCCGTCCCCTGCCAGATCACTGATGGTGATGGTGGCATCAGGCAGGGCTTCTTTGATGAAGCGTTCAATATCTGGGGCAGTCATGGCCATGTGATTTCCTCTGGCTTACTATATAGCCAGCCTATGGGCGATCTTCAATCAGGGCCTTTTGTCGCCGGCCAAAGAAAAACCCGCCGTGCCGGGAAGGCAGGACGGGCTTGGTGCTTAGTTCAAGTCTAAATTAACGACCAACTCGCAGATTCAAGCTGGCGAGGCCCGCTGCCACGTTCAGGCCAGTTTGGCCCTGAACTGAAAGCGGTTGCAGGTTGATGCTGTCGCTCCAACCGCCAACCAATACATTGGCACCAAGGCCGGCGATGACCGTGGCTTGGGCTGATGCGCCGACATAGGAACCGGCCAATGCGCCGCGGTGCACTTCACCGGGGGCAAAAACAACCCAGCTCAGGTATGATTTGTTGGTGAAGCCGATATCAACGCCAAGCTTGCCAGTGCTGCCATGATAATGTTCGTTGCGGCCATTACTTTTGAAAGTGCAGTTTACTTCTTTGGATGAGACTATGATCAGGCCCACGCCAGGTGCAACGACGCATTCAAGTACACCAACTTTGACGCCTGAATGGGCGGCTTGCGCCGTGTTGGCTGAAGCGGCGGCGAGAGCGCCCAAAAGTGCGGCGCTAACTGCGAGAGATGTATTCATTTTCATATTATTTTTCCTGTCTGAATGGGTTCTTAAAGGTATGACAAACATACACAATTATCAGTTCTTTGGTTCTAATTATGACTTCATGAAGGCAGGAAACCAGCTTTCATGCGCGCTGCGAAGATTTGCCATAGAGATAGCATCAGTAGCGCCAATTTTAAGTGTGGCACCTGCAGTCACTTCTCCAACAACGCTTAGCTGGATGTTTTGTTCCATGCCTGCAGCCAAAATCGCCATAGCGCGAGCCGGGGTTGCGGTGAGCACATATCGCGCTTGGTCTTCGGCGAACAGCGCCACATGATCCAATGCTTCCAGCTTTGCGCCAAAGGCAGTTGGCAAAGCCATTTCAATTATTGCAATAGCCAGGCCACCGTCAGAAATATCGTGAACCGCTGTCACAGCGCGATCATTAATCAGTGTACGGACGAAATTTCCATTTTTGCGTTCAAGCGCCAAATCAACTGGCGGAGGCGCACCTTCTTCGCGGCCCAGAACTTCACGCAGATAGATCGACTGGCCCAATTGTGTGCCATGGCCACCAATCAGAATGATCACATCACCTGCTTGTTTGAAACGGTTGGTCATCATTTTAGAAAGATCGCTCAGCAGGCCCACGCCACCAATGGTTGGCGTTGGCAAAATGCCTTGGCCCATGGTTTCATTGTAAAGTGAGACATTGCCTGAGACGACGGGATAATCCAGTGCGCGCGCCGCTTCGCCTATACCTTTAATGGCAAAGACCAACTGGCCCATATATTCTGGGCGTTCTGGGTTTCCGAAATTTAAATTATCAGTGAAGGCAATTGGCGTTGCACCAACGCAAGTGAGGTTGCGCCAACTTTCGGCCACGGCCTGTTTGCCGCCTTCAAAGGGATCAGCTTCAACATAACGCGGCGTTACATCTGATGAAACGGCGATGGCCTTCTTGTCATTGATGCGCAACACACCAGCATCACCACCGGGGATTTGTGCGGAATTGGACCCTATCAGCGTATCATATTGCTCCCACACCCAACGGCGTGAGCACATATCGGGCGATCCCAAAATTTGCAGCAAGGCGGTGCGTAGATTTGCGGGCGCTGGAACATCCGCAGGATTCAAATGCGCCAGCTTTTTAGGCTCAACCCACGGCCTGTCATATTCCGGCGCATTGTCGCCCATTTCCTTGATGGGCAAATCGGCTTTCACTTCGCCTCGGTGTTTGATCACAAAGCGCAAGGTGTTGGTGGTTTGGCCAATGATGGCGAAATCCAAGCCCCATTTGATGAAGATGGCTTCGGCCTGTATTTCTTTTTCGGGGCGTAGCACCATCAACATGCGCTCTTGTGATTCAGAGAGCATCATTTCATAGGCGCTCATGCCCTCTTCGCGGCAGGGCACTTTATCAAGATCAAGTTCAATGCCGAGATTGCCTTTGGCACCCATTTCGACAGCAGACGAAGTGAGGCCTGCCGCACCCATATCTTGAATGGCGATTACGGC
>DATCEN010000161.1:0-3022 GCA_036510015.1 Aestuariivirga sp. | reverse complement strand
TTAGTCAATCCTTTGCGCCGACGTGGCACGATATGACTGAAGTTGCGAAACATACAAAAAAGCCGGATCAAGACTGATCCGGCTTTGAAGTTTTTGCAGGGAGGTTATGAATTGCGGTTTTGATCAACACTATAGGGGCCGGCTCCAGCAGCAGCCAAGAACAAGAAGATGAAGCAGAACAGAATGGCGGCTTCACCGCGGTTAATCAGGGGGTAGATTGAATTAGGCATGTGAGCAATAAAATAGGCCACTGCCATTTCGCCAGCCAATACAAAGGCCGCATAGCGTGTAAAGAAGCCAACTGTTATGAGCAATCCGCCAACGAGTTCGATAACGCCTGCGGCCAGCATCAAAGCCGACAGCGGTTGGTCGCCCGCTGAAGTAGGCCAATGAAAAAGTTTACTGGTTCCGTGTTCTAAGAAAAGCAGCCCTGAAATAATGCGCAGGGCGGCATGCAGTTGCGGCTGCCAAGATGATGGGATGATACCGTTCAACATAAGAAAAATGCTCCGATTGGGTTATGGTTCGTAATTGTAATTTATAAAATTACATTACTCAAGCCCTTTTCTCCTTTCCATTCCCAAATTCCCTCTGCTATAGGCCGCCCAACCGAAATGTCCGCAAGGGCAAGGCTGCTGTTGGGCGGGCGTGGTGAAATTGGCAGACACGCAGGATTTAGGTTCCTGTGGGGTAACCCGTGGGGGTTCAAGTCCCTCCGCCCGCACCAGCCGCGCTTAATGTAGTAAATTGAGAGAACGAGAGAGAACATGCAAGTCACCGAAACGTTGAACGCGGGTTTAAAGCGCGAATTTAAAGTGGTTATCACTGCTGCTGACCTGAACAAGGATCTGGATGCCAAGTTGGTGGATATTGCCGCGAAAGCCCAGATCAAGGGTTTCCGCCCGGGCAAAGTTCCTGTCGCCCATGTGCGCAATCTTTACGGCAAGTCGGCCATGGCTGAAGTTATCCAGACCAAGGTTGATGAAAAGTCGCGTGAGATTTTCGCTGAACGCAAACTTAAGCCAGCTTATGCGCCAGATGTGAAACTGCCAGAAGACGAAAAAGAAGTGAATGCTGTGATGGACGGCAAAGCCGATTTGGCTTTCACCGTGGCGTCAGAAATCGTTCCGGAATTTGAAGTGAAGGACTTTAGCGGATTGACGTTGCAAAAGCATGTGGTTGCGGCTTCTGATGAAGCAGTTGATGCACAGCTCAAAACCTTGACTGAGAGCTATAAGAATTATGAGCCTAAAAAGGCTGGTGCCAAAGCTGCTAAGGGCGACCGTGTGACCATGGATTTCGTTGGTTCCATTGATGGCAAGGAATTTGACGGCGGGAAGGGCGAAGACATTCCTCTTGAAATTGGTTCCAACCAATTCATCCCGGGCTTTGAAGACCAACTGATTGATGCCAAGGCTGGCGATGATGTGACCGTTAAGGTGACGTTCCCAGCCAACTATACTGCTTCGAATTTGGCGGGCAAGGATGCCACTTTCGCTGTCAAAGTGAAGGGCGTTGATGCGCCGGCTGATACGAAGATTGACGACGACTTTGCCAAAAAAATTGGTTTTGAAGACCTGTCCAAATTGAAGGACATGGTGAAATCCGGTGTTGAGCGCGAACACGCCCAATTGACAGCAATGAAGCTCAAGCGCGATGTGCTGGATGCCATGGACAAGGATTATAGTTTTGATCTGCCATCAAAGCTGGTTGAGGCCGAATTTGAAACCATCTGGAAGGCGCTCACCCAGGAAATGCAAAAGGCCAATAAGTCTTTTGCTGATGAAAATACCACCGAAGAAAAAGCCCGTGCCGATTATTTCAAGATTGCAGAACGCCGCGTGCGTTTGGGCCTTGTGCTGGGCACCATTGGCGACAGAGAAAAAGTTGAGATCAGTGAGCAAGAATTGCAGCAGGCTTTAATTACCCGGGCGCGCCAATTCCCTGGTCAAGAAAAGCAGGTGTTTGATTTCTATCGTAAGAATACCAACGCCTTGATGGAATTGCGTGGGCCAATCTTTGAGCAAAAGGTGGTTGACCTCATCGTATCCAAAGCCAAGGTGACAGATAAATCTGTGTCTGCCGAAGAACTGAAGAAATTAGTCGAAGACGAAGAAGAGGCTGCGTAAGCTTTTCATCGGCGATATAAGTATTGAGATCGGCGGGCGTTACGTCCGCCGGTTTTTTTATGCGCTAATCAATCCCTGCATCGGCTTCACCATGCCGCTGTCGGGGAACACTTTGTCGGCAAGGACTTGTTCAGAGAACCCAAACTGATCTGCTAGCAGGCCCTTCACAACGCCGCGCAAATCGGTGGTTGGTTTCAAATCGCGCTGCTCATAGAGATCGGCGTCTTTGAGGCCGGGCCAATCCGTTATCATGCGCCCGCCTTTAATGGCGCCACCTGCTAAAAACGCCACTGAGCCTGTGCCGTGATCTGTGCCCACCGTGCCATTGATGCGGGCGGTACGGCCAAACTCCGTCATCACCACAATCGAGGTTTGGTTCCACACTGGCCCTAAGGCATTTTCAAATTCAGCCAAGGCACCATCTAAGCCAGCAAGCAGGCTAAACAAGCGGCCCTTAGCGCCGCCTTCATTTTCATGTGTATCCCAACCATCAAAGGCCATAGCGGCAATGCGCGGGCCATCATCCGCGGCCATCAATTTTGCAGCACTTCTGGCTTGCCGCACCATCTCATTGGGCCTGTCCGAATTGTTCACGCCCTTCATGGCGCTATTAGCGAGGGATTGCGTGTCTATGCCTTCGCGCAAAAGCTCTCCCAACTTGGGGTCGCGGTGGGTGTAAAGGTCAAGCAGCCGGCTTGCTGTATCAGCATTTGGAAGGCCGGGCCCACCTGGTGCCCAGCCGAGCGTTTGAGCTGGCCCGCGGATCACCAATGGCGCGATAGCGCCGACAGCCAAGTAATTACTGGTACCAATGCGTTGGCCTTGCGGCAGATTAGAAATGGCACGGTTGAGCCAGCCTGAGTCAGTACGGTTGGGCCCGTTGTAACCACTTT
>DATCEN010000160.1:0-4511 GCA_036510015.1 Aestuariivirga sp. | reverse complement strand
AGATTGACGGTCTTTCCATGTCGCTGCGCTATGAGGGGCGAAAGTTGGTCCAAGCGGCCACGCGCGGGGATGGCGAAGAGGGCGAGTTGGTTACAGCCAATGTGAAGACCATCAAAAACATTCCGCATGAATTACCTGCATCTGCGCCTGATGTGATTGAGGTGCGTGGTGAAATCTATATGTCAAACAGTGACTTCGGTGTGCTTAATGAGAAACTGATTCAAGCTGGTGAAAAACCTTTGGCCAATCCGCGCAACGGGGCGGCAGGTTCTCTGCGCCAGCAGGATGTGAGCATCACGGCATCGCGGCCACTTAAATTCTTTGCCTATGCTTGGGGTGAGGCGCCAAAACTTCCGGCCGATACACAATGGGGTGTGGTGCAGGCATTCAAATCTTGGGGTTTGCCAGTTAATCCACTGATGGTGCTGTGCCAGACGGGGGCGGATCTCGTCGCACAATATCGCAAGATTGAAGCGCAACGCGCCACCTTGGGTTATGACATTGACGGCGTGGTTTACAAACTCAATGATCTTGCCTTGCAGCGGCGTCTGGGGTTTCGCACACGCAGCCCGCGCTGGGCCATTGCTCATAAATTCTCAGCGGTGCAGGCAACCAGCGTATTAGAAGCCATCGACATTCAGGTGGGGCGCACGGGCGCACTCACGCCCGTTGCGCGATTGAAGCCCGTCACAGTTGGCGGCGTGGTGGTCTCCAATGCCACGCTGCACAATGAAGATGAGATTGCCCGTAAAGATGTACGCGTGGGTGACACGGTAATTGTGCAACGCGCTGGTGACGTGATCCCGCAGATTGTGGGCGTGGCGCAACGTGGGGCAGGGACCGTGCCATATGCGTTTCCAAAGGTATGCCCGGCCTGTGGCAGCCATGCCGAGCGTGAAGATCGTGGCGGCGGCAAAGCCGATGCGGTGCGCCGTTGCACAGGCGGCCTTATCTGCCCCGCACAGCGCGTCGAGCGGCTGAAACATTTTGCATCGCGCAATGCTTTTGACATTGAAGGTCTGGGCGATAAGATCGTTGAAGAATTTTATGCTGATGGTTTGGTCGCCGCACCGCAGGACATTTTCACCTTGCAGCAACGTGACGCGCGAGCCTCAAAGAAATTATCACAACGTGAAGGCTGGGGCGAAAGCTCGGTTGCCAATCTCTTTGCAGCCATTGAGGCACGGCGTGAGATTGCACTGGATCGGTTTATTTTTGCTTTGGGCATTCGCCATGTCGGTGAAACCACAGCGCGGCTGTTGGCGCGCCACTACGGCTCAGCGACACAGTTGCGCGACCAAATGAAGGCGGCAGGTGCATCACTTGATAATGATGCGCGTCAAGAGTTGCAGGCCATTGATGGCATCGGCGGCATCGTAGCTGAAGCGGTGATTGAGTTTTTTGAAGAGCCACATAATTTGGAAATCTATAATGCGTTGTTGAAAGAAATACGCCCGCAACCTCTCGAAGCAATGGCGACATCGTCACCCGTTGCTGGTCAGACCGTTGTGTTCACTGGTGCGTTAGAAAAGATGACGCGAGACGAAGCCAAAGCTATGGCGGAAAGATTGGGTGCCAAAGTTGCAGGCTCAGTATCTAAGAAAACTGATTTGCTGGTGGCTGGGCCAGGGGCTGGCTCAAAACTCAAAGACGCTGAGAAACATGGCGTGAAAGTGATTGATGAAGCGGGCTGGTTTGAATTGATTGGGCAAACTTAGGTGAGCAGCTTTGCTACGTCATTTCGCCAAGGCCTGAAAGACATCGCACCCGTAATGGTGGCCTATGTGCCCATCGGCTTGTTGTGGGGAACTTTGGCTGCAGGCAAGGGTTTCTCAGCGTTAGCAGCAATGTTGATGAGTGTGTTCGTCTATGCCGGAGCTTCACAATTCGTGGCAGTGGACATGTGGGTGCAGCCGCTGCCAATATTGGTGTTGACCTTGACAACCTTGGTGGTGAACCTGCGGCATGTTTTGATGTCGGCATCGATCTCGCGGCATATTACGGCGGTGCCCAAAGGGTGGCGCTATGCCTTAATGTTTATCCTCACCGATGAAAGCTGGGCTATGGCCGAGCGCCGCGCGCTGCATGCGCCATTGGATTTTGGATATATGGTCGGTTCATCGCTGCCGCTGTGGCCCACGTGGTTTTTATGTTCCTTCATCGGCGCTGCCGTGGGCAACAGATTGGGTGCACCAGAAACTTACGGATTGGACTTTGCCTTTTCCGCTATTTTTCTTTCAATCATCATGGGGTTTTGGAAAGGCCCACGCACCGGGGCGGTGATCATCGCATCAGGGGCTGCTGCGGTTGGCACAAAACTAGCGCTGTCTGGCGCTTGGTACATTATGGCTGGCGGTGTGGTTGGCGTTATCGTTGCTTCATTGCTTCATTCAGAGGCTGATGCATGAGCAATCTTCTGGCACTCAACTGGCCTTGGGCGGCGGCAGTTTTGGGCATGGCGGCTGTTACCTATGCCACGCGCATTTCAGGCCTGTTATTGTTGAGCGGTGTTGAAGTGAAGGGCCGGTGGAAAGCAGCGCTTGATGCTGTGCCTGTGTCGGTGATGATGGCAGTTATCACGCCTAGTATTTTGATGACTGGTAAGGCGGAAAGCCTCTCCGCGGTGATCGTCGCAATCGCCGCATATTTCCGCGCACCTCTGGTGCTCAATATACTTTTGGGCATGGGATCAGTGGTTTTACTGCGACACTTATTAGGCGGGTAAAGTTCCACCTGCGCTGAGTGACTGGGCTGACGAATGGACGTGGAGCACCGCCATGCTCGTTGAAGCGAGAAAGGCTTTCACCACGCCGTCCACATCATCGCCCAATTTTAGAGTGAAGGTTTCTGCACCAAATGATTTTGCCCATGCGGTGAAATCTGGGTTCACCAACTTCGTGCCAGATACGCGGTGCGGGAAATGACGCTCTTGATGCGATCTAATTGTGCCGTAAATGCCATTGTCTGAAATCACGATTTTAGGTGTTGCACCGTAAGCCTTGGCCACGGCCAATTCGTTGCCCGTCATCATCACGCCGCCATCGCCCACCAAGCAAATGGTTTGTCGTGGTGGATCAATGATTGAGGCCGCAACAGCTGACGGCACGCCATTCCCCATCGCCCCTACCACGCCGCCAATCATTAAATTTTTCGGCGACATTTTCCAGAAGCGATGCGCCCAAGTGGACATGTTACCGGCATCTGTGGTGATGGTGGCATTGGCATCGGCGTATTTGGCCAAAGCCAAAGTGACAACACCGAAATCAACCCCGTCACTTACATTGCGCGGCGCATAGAATTGCGACGCCGCACAGGCCGTGTGCACGGATGAAATCCACCGTTCACGCGCGGCTGGGGCAACGCGAGCGTTTTGCGCCAACGCGCCCAGAACATCGACTGGTTCTGCCACCAACCCCAGATCAACGCGGATCACCCGGCCAATGGGTTTTGAATCGGGATAGATATGCACCAGCGTTTGCTTGGGCAGTGGGGCCTCAGGCAAGGCAAAACCCATGGTGGCAAAATCTCCTAATCGGGTACCCGTCGCGATGATAAGATCAGCAGTGGCAAGCACATCGCGTAAGTCTTTCGCCGTTCCCATATCCAAATGGCCTGCATAAAGATCAGAGTCATTGTCAAATATGTCTTGCGATTTCCATGTCACTGCCACAGGCACGCGCTGTGCCGAGGCAAAACGCGCCAAAGCCTCAGCACCTTTGGAACCACGCAGGCGGCTGCCTGCGATTACCAAAGGGCGTTCGGCCTGTAGTAAAAGCTCACGCAGATGTTCCACATCCACGGCGGAAGCTGCAACATGCGGCAGTGGGTAGGTCAGCACCTGTGGCTCAGGCACCTCATCGCGCAGCATGTCTTCAGGCACGGGCAGGATAACGGGGCCTTGCACACCTTCTAGGGCCACGCGGAAAGCACGGGGCAACATTTCCGGCAGGCGAGTGGCATCTGTAAGCTCAAATACGCCTTTGCTGAATGAACCAAACACCTGGCCATAATCCATCTCTTGGAACACGAAGCGATATTTCTCATCGCGCGCCACTTGCCCAATGATGACAATCAGCGGCACTGCATCCTGCTCGGCCATATGAACAGCGATGGAAACATTGGTGGCGCCGGGCCCACGGCTGACCAGCACCACGCCGGGAATTCCAGTCATCTTGGCTTCGGCCACGGCCATGAAACCAGCACCGCCTTCATGGCGGCAGATGATGACTTGAATGTCTGCATCATGCAAAGCATCGAGCAGCGCCAAATAGCTTTCACCCGGCACACAATAAACGCGCTTCACACCATGGGCTTTGAGGCTTTGAACAATGAAATCGGCTGCGCGCATGGAAACTCCTGTTACTTAGAGCTTTTGCCAAGGGCTGGACGGCTTGTCGAGGCTTGTGGCACACAGCTGCTATGAGAGATGTGAAAGCCAAGATTAAGGGCCGTGGGTTACGTTTAGTGATGCCTGAGGGCGAGGACCCGCGCATTCAAGCTGCGGCGGCAGT
>DATCEN010000159.1:0-8824 GCA_036510015.1 Aestuariivirga sp. | reverse complement strand
TGCATTGTAGCTCCGACATATCCCCGCTGGAGGAAAAGTTGTCGAGCCGCAGCAAGGATCACGCCACGGGTCGCCGCCGCCGCTTGAGTGCGAATGCTGGAGCGATAGACGCGGGACGACTTTTTGTTTGTCATTTTCTCGAGCTTTACAAAAATATTAATCCGAAGTATATTAGGATGAAACATAGCTCGTCAAGAAAGCTCAGGAGGAATCCAAATGTTTGATGCAACAATCAATTTTACGGCGCTGCTGACGGCCGCTCTTATCGTGGGTGCAATGTTCGGTTTTTGGCTGATCTTGGATCCTGCTGGGCTCGACGCAGGCAGCTACGTCACTCAGCAACAGATTGGCATTCGTAAACTCAATACGGTGATGCCGTTGCTTGGAGCCTTGTTAATCATCCTGACGGCTTGGGCCGCCATACTTGCGCGTGACGATCGGGTTCGCCTCACTCTGCTCATCGCCGCAGTCATCTGCTTTGTCGCGGCCGGCGTGATCACGCGCTTTGGCAATCAGCCGATCAATGCCATTGTCATGACTTGGCAGGCAGGGTCGGCCCCGGTGGAATGGACACAATTGCGTGACGCATGGTGGCGGTGGCACATCCTGCGGCTTTGTTCTGGGCTGGCGGGGTTGTCCCTGATGATCGTCGCCACGCTTGTCCGTTGATAGCTCAGTTGAAGAGCATACGAGGTCGTTTCAGGTGGCGTGTTGCTTCATGGAACGTGTGACCTGATCGAAAGTGCAAAGCCAAGCTCTGGCGCAATCTGTGCGAACGCAATGAAGCCGAAGGTCTGCAGTTGTCCCTTCTCGGCATTGATGAACAAACGACGCTAGTTCCGCTTGCACCATAAGACCAGACTCATTTTCGACTATCACGGTTCCCCAGATACCCAAACACAGTGCAATTTTTTGACGAGATACGCGTTCATTCAAACGATGACAAAAGGCCGTCTTTTCTGGGTTTTCGCAGATGTGGTGCGATATCCTGATCCAATTTGGCCGTGCATTTGGTCCATTTGGGTTTGATGGCTCGTGAAACTGGATCATGCTAACGGTGATTTTGCCACGCAACGATCTATTTTTACCGGACTTGTGGTGGTTCCAAGCACATCATTCTCGATTGCCTCCATCCGTTGGCCGAACATCAGGAACCTGTCTTCGGTCTTCATCATATAAGCCTTGTTGAAGATATAGACTTGCAGGGCAACTTTCACATCTGCCCACACATAAAGGCGGCGGTAGCCAGTAGTGCGTGGTGGCATGAGGCCCTTGGCCTCCCAATATCGCACTGTACCCAGACAACCCCCCGCCATCTTGGCCACTGTGCTGTAGTGACCATGACAGGGGCTTGGCTTTCTGAGGGGTTCATGGACATGCTTGACCGTCACCCTGATCAGACGTTGTTTGCGTGGTCGATGTGCCAACAGACTTTCCCGAATTGGGGGGCTGCCCGTTCATCATCTTGGCACGGCGTTTTGGGAGATAGATGCGGCAGTTGGCGCGGAAGAAGGGATCAGCGGTCACGTTTGCCAAGAAGTCCAAAACCTCGGCCTTACGATATAGCCGCCGATATCCCTCAGTACGGGGCGGCGTGAACCGAACCGCCGTTAAGCTTGTTGTTCGGCATGATCACGTCAAGGTTAGGAAGAACTACAATGAGCTTATCGGGAACGAGTTGACCGTCCACTCCCATAAATCCCTTGGCAACTGCTTCATCAAAACTGGCTACTTTGATCTTTGCTTTCGTCATCTCAACGCACTCACTCAATTATTTTCATTGGTAATAGGCTTCCTAGAGGTAGGGTGATTGGCGGGGGTGGAATAGGCAGCAGTTTTGAGTAGCAATCAGGACGCGCCAAGTGAGCTTTGTGCCAGTGGCCTTCGGGTAGCGCACAAAGTTCGCATTGACGATTTGAACAACATCCGCAAAGGCAAGTTCCGCGTGCGAAACACCACAAGAACAAATGCGTTTGGATTCCCCTGATTTTCCCCAGATTTGATGGGGAAAACGTGGTCTGTTCCCATTCTGCACCTTGGGGAAAAGAGAGAGGGTTACGCTTATTTCGTTGAATGATAAGGGGGAAATGGTGCTGCCAGGGGGAATCGAACCCACGACCTCTCCCTTACCAAGGGAGTGCTCTACCACTAAGCTACGGCAGCATCGTCTAATTTTTGCAGCACATGCCACAGGAACTTGCGCCGCGCAACCCTTACGGGGTAATTCATTAACAATGAGCCAAAATCCACAAGACCCGAATGACCCAAGGGTCATTGCCCGCAAGAAACGGCAGACCGCTGCCTTGAAGGCTAATATGAAGCGGCGCAAGGAAATGGCGAAGAAGGAAGTAGAGCCGCCGAAAGATTCAAGCGAAGTGCCGCGCGCGACTTCACGCTGAATGGCCCGCGCCAACGATCACTTTTTGGTGCCTTTCATTACTTATTAAGGCCTGGGCACGAGTCTGGGCTCTATGATTTCAGAACGACCTCCCTTGCAAATTCGCAGTGCCGAGTTAATTGGTGCGCTTAGCCATGCGCTTGATCTGACCGAGGGCCAACCGCGTGGTCATTGTAGCCGTGTGTGCTGGATGGGCATGAAATTGGGCGAGGCGATCAATATGCCGCGCTATGAACTGTCTGACCTTTATTACACGCTTCTGTTGAAAGATCTTGGCTGCTCAAGCAACGCCGCGCGCATCTGCCAGCTCTATCTGACTGATGACCTCAAATTCAAAGCTGACTTCAAAATTATCGATGGCTCACTGTCGCAAGCCTTGCGCTTTGTGTTGAGTCACACTGGCCTTGAAAGCAGCATGCTCGACCGCATACGCGCCATTGTCAATATTATGAAAAACGGTGGCGAAATTTCACGCGATTTGATTGAGGCGCGCTGCCACCGTGGCGCCGACATCGCACGGCAAATGGGTTTTAGCAATAATGTGGCGGATGCTATCCAAAATCTTGATGAACATTGGGATGGTTCGGGCAAGCCAGAGGGCAAAGTTCGCCGCGAAATACCTGTGGGTTCACAGGTGGCATTGTTGGCGCAAGTTGCCGATGTGTTTTTCATCAGCCAAGGCCAAGAAGCAGCGATCAAGGAAGTTAGCTTGCGCAGCGGAACTTGGTTTGATGCTGACTTGGTTGAAGTTTTCCTCGGCATGTCCCAGCTGGATGAATTCTGGGAGTTGTTGAAAAGCGATGACCTTGAGCAACGCATCATGACACTTGAACCCGAAGAGCACATCAGGCTGGCAGATGAGGATTATTTAGACCGTGTGGCCAAAGGCTTTGCTATGGTGGTGGATTCTAAAAGCCCCTTCACAGCGGGCCATAGTGAGCGTGTTGCTGTGTTTGCCGACCTGATTGCCGAGAAGATGGGCTATGAGCCCAACCGCAGGCGTTGGCTGCGCCGCGCAGGGCTTCTGCATGATTTAGGCAAGCTTGCCATTAGCAATCAGATTCTCGACAAGCCAAGTCGGTTGACAGAAGCAGAGTATGCCGTCGTCAGAACCCATCCGCGCATTTCTGGAGAAATTCTCGCAGGCATCACGGCCTTCAAAGACATTGTGCCAATGGCTGCTGGCCATCACGAAAGACTGGATGGCAAAGGTTATCCCTTCGGGCTTTCTGGCGAGCAGATTTCACTTGATACACGCATTATCACCATGGCCGATGTTTTTGACTCACTCAGTGCCGATCGACCCTATCGCAAGGCGATGCCGATTGAGCAGGTTTTGCAGATTATCAGCAGGGACTTGGGCACGGCGTTTGATGAGCGCTGCTTTGGGGCGCTGATCAAGGCCCTGCAACAGGCGAATTTAAAAGCAGCGTAATGGGTTGGGCGAGACGGAATTGTTGGTGCGACGCGTCTCCTGTGGGTTAGCCATTCACAGGAGTCAAAATGTTGAAAATCAAAACCGTACTTTTTGCCATCGCTACCATTATTGTTTTCGACGTGGCCGCCGCTTCGGCGCAAACCGTACCCAGCGTTGATGACATCAAGAAGACCTGTCGCATGAGCCTGAAAGGGCAACATTTGGAAGGAACGGCCAAACATGATGCCGTAATGCAATGCGCTAAGGCCGATGCAAATTGGGCTGTCGCGCGCGCTGCCCAATGCCAAGCCAAGGCCACCGAGAAGAATTTGGTTCAGCCGCGTTTGGATAAATTTATGGCGCGGTGCGAAGCAAAATAAGCCGATGAGAAATTCGGCGTTGGTGATATTTTTAGGCCCAACGCACCGCATGAACTGGTGGCAAGGTTCCACTCACCAGTTTCCACGCATCGCCGGAATTTTCGCTGACCCAGACGTTTCCCGTGGTTGAGCCCATGGCCAGTTTTTTGCCGGTTTCATCCAGTGCTAACCCATGCCGGAACACCAAATCATAAGCATTTTTCTGGGGCAGGCCTTTTTTCAGGCTCTTGAATGTTTTGCCGCCATCTTTAGTTCTCGTCACTACCAAAGCGCCGCCAACTGGAATGCGTTTTTCGTCTTTGATGCCGGGCACAAACCACGCGGTTTTTGCATCCTTGGGGTGAACCGCCACCGAGAAGCCAAAGGAGGAGGGTTTGGCTTTGACTTCCGTCCAATTTTTTCCGTCATTCATAGATTTGAAGATGCCAGCGTGGTGTTGCACCCAGAATTTTTCTGGCTCACTAGCACATTGCACCATCATATGCGGGTCTTGCGCATCAGGCTCATCAGCACCGGGCCCATCGCCGAATTTCATGCCATGGGCCGATTGCGCCCATGATTTGCCGCCGTCTTCTGTTGCCCACACGCCGCCACAGGAAATGGCCACACGCACTGTATCAGGGCTGCGTGGATCAACGCAGATGGAATGAATGCCGGGAATATCGGCCCCGCCGCCCAGCCATTTATTGCGGTCCGGGTGACGCCAGAGTGCCTCCATCAATTCCCAAGTTTGTCCACGATCGGTTGAGCGGAACAAGCCGCCGGGCATGGTGCCAGCCCAAATAGTACCTTTTTGCTTCGGGCCGCCTATTTCCAGCGCCCAAATGAGTTGGTTTGTCCATTTCACATCATTGCCCCAGCCGTCTTTATCCTCCAGCCCTTCGGGCTTTTCGGGATATTTCGGCGAAGCTATTTCAACCCACTTTTTCTTGCCCTTATCACGGCGGTGAAGTTTGATGCCGAAGTGGCCATGGTTGAGTGCTGCATAGTCTGTGCCATCGCGCGGATCATGCAGCGCCAGAGTTACGTTATCGCCCAAGAAATGCGTATCTTTTATCGCCCAGCCTGTGCCGCGCTTGGCGAGTTCAAACAATCCTTTGCGCGTTGAAACCATAATTCGCTTTTGCATTTTATCCTCCCGATAACGCCTGCATCACCCAGATTTCAGATTTGGGTTGCACAGCATCTTTGAATGTTCGCAAATCTTTGATGGCAACACCATCCACAAGAATGCGCATATGTTTGCGTAAATGGCCTTGATCATCCAGTACATAGGTTTTCAGTCGTTCATTCTTGGCGAAAGCCTGCGTGAGGGCTTGATGAATGGTGCCTGCCGATACTTCGACTGTGGGGCAATCCACATGCCGTCTTAAATTTGAAGTGAATTGGACATTGGCCATGCCGCACTTTATCATGAAGTTTCAAAACAGGAAATGACAACAGATGAAAGCAAAAATTACGTGGCTCAACGGCCGGGCCTTTGTGGCGGAATCTGGCTCTGGCCATGCAGTGGTCATTGACGGTGCGCCAGAAAGTGGTGGTCGCAACATCGGGGTGCGGCCCATGGAAATGATGCTGATGGGGCTTGGTGGATGTACGGCATTTGATGTGGTGATGATCCTTGAGAAATCCCGCGAAAAAGTAACGGCTTGCGAAGTGGCCCTTGAGGCAGAGCGGGCGACTGAAGACCCGAAGGTCTTTACCAAGGTAAAGTTGATTTACACCTTGAAGGGCGAGAATTTAAAACCTGCTGCAGTGGAACGCGCCATCAAGCTCTCGGAAGAAAAATATTGTTCGGCTTCCAAAATGTTTGAGAAGACCGCAACGTTAGAGCATGAGTGGCATATCGCGTGAGCCGAAATAAAGCGCTGCTCTTCGGCATCATCATTGCGATGGGAGCCTGCAACATTGCCAGTGGCATGATGGTGCAGGTTATTCCACTTGCGATGGATGCTGTAGGTGCGTCAAAGTTTTTGATCGGTAATAACACCATGGCCGGGCAGGCAGGGGTGCTCATTGCGGGGATTGCTTTGGTGTGGGCCAGACAACACTACAAAAGCCATTTATTGGTGATGTGCGCGCTGGTGATAGGCATGTTGTGCTTTATGGGTTTTGCCTACACTGCGCCACTTTATGCTTGGTATGCTTTGCGTTTTATCAGCGGCATTGCGATTGGGATTGTCTTCACCACTGGTGAAAGCTGGTTGCAGGCAAATGTTTCTGATGCGTCTCGCGGGCGCGTGATGGGAGCCTATATGACTTCCCAAACCCTGACCTTTGCCCTAGGCCCCTTGCTCATTGGCTTTATTGGTTTTGTTGGTCCGGTGCCTTGGTTGTTTGGCGTTGGCGCTGTTGCGCTTTCGCTTGTTCTGATGTCGCAAGTTAAAGTGCCAGAAACCGCACATGGCGAAAAGCCCGCCCACTTATGGATCACCGCACGCAAGGGGGCATTTGCTTTTTTATGCGTTGGCATGGTGACGTTCTTTGAGGCCTTCTGCCTCACATTCTTTACGCTTTATGCGGTGAAGAATGGTTTTAGCGCTGGTACCGCTACGCAGCTTTTGTCATTTGGCATTGCAGGTTGTGTGTTGTTTTTCTTCGCCATTGGTTATTTGGGGGATCATTGGTCACATGTTGGCACGATTGCGATTTGCGTTGTTGGGGCGATCATATTTGCCTTGCTAGAAATTCCTTTCATCGCAACGATTTGGATTTGGCCGCTGATCGTGCTTCTGCGCGCCACGGCATTTGGCACTTATTTAGGCGGCTATGCTTTATTGGGCGATAAATTCAAAGGTGCAGAAATGGTCGCAGCATCTTCGATCAATTCGGTCATGTGGGGTGTTTCTGGAATGATCGGCCCACCATTGGCTGGTTTGGCATTTGATAAGTGGGGCCTTGGTCTTTTGCCTTGGTTCATGGCGGCCTGCTTCGTTCCGGTGCTGGCGGTATTAACCGTGCAACGACAAAAGCTTAACTAATTATTGCTACGCTGTTATATTATGGACATGTTCAATCTCTAGCGAGGGCCCGAGAAAAAGAGGCAACGCTGGCGAATGTGGGAGGAGAACATGAAATCACTTAAGCAGGGCGCCGCGCCAGTGACTAAAGATAGCGCAAAACCAATTGATATAGCCAAAGCTGCAGAGGGCGTTTGGGCAGCTTTGTTGCAAGGCAGCGCCATGGGCAAGATTGAACACCTGGCGGTGCCAGCAGTGTTGTCAGTACACTAGTTTTCAAAACTTGACGGAGATAACCCAGCCACCCATATAGAAGGCTCTTGATGGAGGGCTTTTTACATGCGCGTTTTCAAATTTATCATTCTGGGCTTGGTGGCAATGACCCTTGCTGGTTGTGGCATCAATAATATTCCGACCTATGATCAAGCCATGAAGGCCAAATGGGGCCAGGTTGAAAATGAATATCAGCGCCGCGCTGATTTAGTGCCCAATCTGGTCGAAACTGTAAAAGGCTATGCCGCACAGGAAAAAGATGTGCTGACCGCTGTGACGGAAGCGCGTTCGCGCGCCACCTCCATTCAACTTTCGCCTGAGATTGTGAACAACCCTGAAGAATTTGCCAAATATCAAGCGGCGCAGGGTCAGCTTTCACAGGCTTTGGGCAAACTGCTTGCGATCACTGAAAATTATCCGGATTTGAAATCAAACCAGAACTTTTTGGCTTTGCAGTCTCAACTTGAGGGCACGGAAAACCGCGTCACCATAGCGCGCAAAGATTATATCGAAGCGGCGCAGACTTATAACACTGAGCTTGTCACCTTCCCCGGCAGGCTGTGGGCGTCAACAATGTATTCTAGTTATAAGCCAGCGGCCACATTCACGGCTGATGCAGGCAATGACAAAGCGCCGAAGGTTGATTTCAACAAGCCGAAATCATGAGCTGAATAGGTATGCGCAGCATCAGAGCCCTTATTATTGCCGCCATCACAGTTTTGATGGCGGCTTCGGCTTTTGCTGCGCCTAACTTTCCAGCTTTAAGCGGGCAGGTGGTTGACCAAGCCCATATTCTAACGCCAGACCAAGTGACTATGCTGAGCAATAAATTGGCCACTTACCAACAGCAAAGTGGGCACCAAGTTGCTATTGCCACGGTGAGCTCACTCGAAGGCTTGGATATTCGCGATTATGGCTATCAGTTAGGTCGTGTCTGGGCCCTTGGGCAAAAAGGCAAAGATGACGGTGTGTTGGTTCTCGTTGCGCCCAACGAACACAAAACTTCCATTGAGGTTGGTTATGGCCTTGAAGGCGATCTCACCGATGCTACTAGCAGCGTCATTATCAGCCGTGCCATGCTGCCTAAGTTTCGAACAGGCGATTATATCGGCGGTCTTTGGGCAGGCACGGACGACATCGCCAAAGTGGTGGGTGGGCAAGGCACAGATATTGTGCAAGCGGGCCAGCAGCAAGCTGCGGCTGCGCAAAGTGGCAGTCAGACCGGCAATTTGGGCATGGGCATTTTCTTCATCATTTTCTTTTTCGTGGTTTTGATCATCGTGTTTAATGCCTCGCGCGGTGGCGCGATCTATCGCGGCGGTGGCTTTGGCAGTGGCGGTGGATTTAGCGGCGGGGGTGGCTTTTCCGGCGGCGGCGGCAGCTTTGGCGGCGGCGG
>DATCEN010000158.1:0-2207 GCA_036510015.1 Aestuariivirga sp. | reverse complement strand
AAAAGGGCAGCGGCATAGTTGGACACAAGTTCATAAAACATTGCCCTGTCACCAGCTGGCAAATTTGCCCGCGCTGGTCCAAGTGCGAAATTAGCAATGCCTGGGATGTTAATATAACGCGTTAGCAAAGCTGCAAAACGGCGTTGCAGAGCTTTGTCGCCACGGCTTCCGCCTTGCGCCAAGCGCAACACTTCCACACCCAACTTGTGCACATAATCATCAGCACTTGCTGCCATGGCGACAGGGGCTGCGCTGGCGAGGGCTGCCAAAGATATAAATGAAGCAATAACTTGGCGACGGGTCAAAGTCATGGTCAGGTTCCAATTAATTTCCAAAGACATTCTCAAGTGAGACTATGGCAATGTTTAGATGGTCTGTGTGGGAATCAAAATACAAGGTCATCACATATCATTATTTCTCGCATTTTAGCCAATGAGACCGCGCTTGCCAACTATATAAAGATTTGTTTATATAGTTTCTGAGGTGTTTTATGGATGAATTGCTCGCAGGCTTGCGTGCCGTAGCTGAAATGACCAGGCTTCGCATCCTTTTTGCGCTGTCGCATGGTGAGATGAACGTCACTGAATTGACCCAAGTTTTGGGCCAAAGCCAACCGCGTGTTTCACGCCACCTCAAATTGATGACTGAGGCCGGACTGATTAGTCGCCACAAAGAAGGCAATTGGGTTTTGTTCCGCCAGCGTGAAGAGGGTAGGGGCGGCGCCTTGGCGCGCGCACTGGTGGATATGTTGCCTGCAACGGATGCACAACTGCACCAGGATCTTGCCCGCCTTGAAGAGCTTCGCGCCAAACGGCATGAAGCCGCCGCCAGCTATTTCGCCGCCAATGCCGCGCAGTGGCAAAGCCTGCGCTCATTGCATGTGCAGGAAAATGAAGTTGAGGCTGCATTGCTGGCACTGGTTGGCAAAACCAAATTTAATACCTTGATTGATCTTGGCACCGGCACAGGCCGCATGTTGGAATTACTCTCGCCCTTAGCGGGTAAACTTTGGGGCGTCGATCAAAGCCGCGACATGTTGGCCATCGCCCGCGCCAAGCTTGAAGAAAAAGGTTTGAAACACGCCCAACTGCGCCAAGCCGATATTTATGCCCTGCCTTATGCCGATGCGACGGGTGATCTTGTCACCATCCATCAGGTGCTACACTTCCTTGATGATCCGCAAGCTGCCTTGCTAGAGGCGCGCCGCGTCTTAAAACCTGAAGGCACTTTGGTGATCGTTGATTTTGCGCCGCATGAATTAGAAGAACTGCGCAGCGCCCATGCCCATCGCCGCTTGGGCCTTTCAGCTGAACAAATGACAGGCTTTCTTGCCAAGGCAGGTTTCAGCCTGAAGCAGCATAAGGTTCTACCACCGCCGTGGTTGAAATCCGGCCCCGGCCTTACAGTTTCACTCTGGCTTGCCAAAGCCCAAGCCCAGTTCAGCCCATCTTATGCGAAAGCCAAAGTTGCATGAAAGCGCCTTCCGTTTCGTTTGAGTTCTTTCCACCTAAAACGCCCGAGGCAGAGGCCAGTCTGTGGAAGACCGTGCGCAAACTTGAAACGCTTAATCCCAAATTTGTATCTGTCACTTACGGCGCAGGCGGCACTACGCGCGACCGCACTTTGGGCACCGTGGCACGGATGGTTTCTGAGACCAGCTTGAAGCCCGCCTCACATCTCACCTGTGTGGGAGCAACAAAAGAAGAAGTGAATGACGTGGTGCGCAGCCTGCATAAGGCTGGCGTGCGTCACATATTGGCTTTGCGCGGTGATCCACCCGAGGGCGTGGGTGCGCGCTTCACACCACATCCGCAAGGTTATCAGAACGCGGCTGAACTGGTGCGCGGCATTCATGAGTTGGGGGATTTTGAGGTCTCGGTTTCGGCTTATCCGGAAAAACACCCAGAGTCAGTTTCCATTGAAGAAGATTTGGCATTCTTGGCCGATAAGGCAGACCATGGTGCCAGCCGCGCCATCACACAATTTTTCTTTCACAATGCGTTCTTCCTGCGTTTGCGAGATCGCATTGCCGCACGCGGCATCAATGTGCGCCTCATCCCCGGCATTTTGCCGATCACCAATTTTACCAGAGCGCAAGATTTCGCCAAAAAATGTGGGGCCTTTGTGCCGCCAGAAATGATCAAGCGCTTTGAGGGCTTGGACAGTGATCCGGAGGCCCGCCAACTGATGGCCGCGATGGTGGCGGC
>DATCEN010000157.1:0-5751 GCA_036510015.1 Aestuariivirga sp. | reverse complement strand
CCTATCGCCAACGTCATCCTATCGCAAATCCGCCAAGATCGTTGGCGACGTGATGGGTGGATATCACCCTCACGGAAACCTTGCGATCTACGAAGCGCTCGTGCGTTTGGCTCAGGACTTTAGTACGCGTTATCCCCTAGTCGAAGGGCAAGGCAACTTCGGTAACATTGACGGTGATAATGCCGCCGCTGATCGTTACACAGAAGCGCGCGCTACGGCGGTTGCCGGATTGTTATTGGATGATTTGAATGAGGGCACGGTTGATTTTAGACCCAACTATGACGGCAAAGAAACGGAGCCTGTGGTTCTCCCCGGCGCTTTCCCCAATCTGTTAGCAAATGGCTCATCCGGTATTGCGGTGGGCATGGCGACCTCCATTCCACCACACAATGTGGCCGAGCTCTGTGATGCAGCTTTGCATCTGATTAAAACGCCAGGCGCTAGCGTGGAAAAGCTCACACAATTTGTGCTGGGACCTGATTTTCCAACTGGCGGCATCATCATTGATGGCCGCGAGCAAATTGTCGAAGCATATCGCACCGGGCGCGGCGGTTTTCGCATTCGCGCGCGGTGGACAAAAGAAGAATTACCCCGTGGTGGCTGGCAGATTGTCGTCACCGAAATTCCTTACATGGTTCAGAAAAGCCGCTTGATTGAGCGGATCGCTGAATTGCTAAACGACAAAAAACTTACCTTGCTGGGTGATGTGCGCGATGAAAGCGCTGAAGACGTTCGTGTTGTGTTGGAGCCAAAAACCCGCAACATTGAACCTGAATTGTTAATGGAGCAGTTATTCCGCAGCACTGAATTGGAAAGCCGCTTTCCACTCAACATGAATGTGCTTTCACGTGGCAAAGTTCCAAAGGTCATGTCGCTCAAAGATGTTTTGCGTGAATGGCTGGATCACCGCCGCGAAGTGTTGCAACGCAAGTCGCAACACCGACTCGATGAAATTGCGCGTCGCCTTGAAATTCTGTCTGGTTATCTCGTTGCCTTCCTTAACATTGATGCCGTGATCAAGATTATTCGTGAGGAGGATGAACCCAAACCGGTTTTAATGCATCGCCTCAAGATCAGTGACACGCAGGCCGAAGCTATTCTCAATTTGCGCCTGCGCGCATTGCGGCGTTTGGAAGAAATACAAATCCGAACTGAACATGATGAACTGATCAAGGAGCAAGGCGGCCTCAATGCCTTGCTCAAATCCGATGAAAGGCAATGGAACGCCATTGCCGATGCAGTCAAAGCACTGAAAGAAACCTTCTCCAAGAAAACTCCGTTGGGCCGCCGCCGCAGTGATTTTGCTGAGGCTCCCGATGTGGGCGAAAGTCTCGATGAGGCGTTGGTTGAAAGAGAGCCGTTAACGGTGATCTGCTCTGATAAAGGCTGGATTCGTGCATTGAAAGGCCATGTCGAAGACACCTCAACCCTAACCTACAAGGAAGGCGATAGTGGCAAGTTTACAGTAAAATGTATGAGCACTGATAAGATCATGCTTTTCACATCATCTGGAAAATTCTTCACGCTTGAGGCTTCAAAACTTCCCGGCGGTCGCGGGGCTGGTGAACCAGTGCGCTTGTTGGCCGATATTGACGCGGCGGACGCCTTGGTGGCGCTGTTTGCCTACAAACCGGATTCAAAATTGCTGATCGCATCAACAGATGGCGATGGCTTTGTGGTGGCGGCGGTAGAATGTTTGGCCAACACGCGCAAAGGCAAGCAAGTATTGAATGTTAAAACGCCAGCGGAAGCCATCTGCTGTGTCGAGGTTGCCGCTGGTGCCGATTATGTAGCGAGCATCGGTGACAATCGGAAGTTGCTGGTGTTTAAACTTGCAGAGCTGCCGGAGATGACGCGTGGCAAGGGCGTGCGTTTACAGAAGTTCAAAGATGGTGGCTTGTCTGATGTCAGCACATTCAAGCTTGCCACTGGCTTATCTTGGCTTGATAGTTCTGGCCGCAGCTTCTCTGTCACTGATCTGGCTGAGTGGATTGGCGAACGCGCCCAAGCGGGTCGTCTCCCACCACGCGGATTCCCAAAATCCAACAAGTTTTAGCATTAGTCGAGCTAAAAATGTTTCCTAAGAACAACTATAGATATATGGTACATCTACTTTGCAGCTAAAGATATGCAATTCTTCACCACTGAGGGTTAAATTCGATTTCAATTTTAAAGGAAGGGAAACTTTTTACCTCTACTTAAGGAGGTCTTGGCCGGGGGGCCTAGCGTGACCTGGCTGACTTGGATGCAGTAAGGCAACTGAGAAAATAATGTTAAATGTGAACCAAGCTTATAGGTTGTGGGCGCATCAGGGTAAACTTCAGCCTGCGCCAACCCGAATTGACGAAGATCAAAACAATTCTGATCAACCTCTATATCAAGAGGGCGGGGTACGCATCACTGTTGGTACCAAGGGAACAGAAATAAAGTGGCTGGCTCAATCGCCTTGCGTGGCATCGTTGTTTTCCGTAATCAATTGGCTGCCTCAAGCAATCGCGCCCGTTCTTTTGCGCTTTCATTCATCTGGCTGGTTTGAGGAATTTTTTGATAAGCCCGAAAATGCTGCCAAACGTATTGAGGCTTTGATTGCGCGAAGCGATCGACATTTTCCAGTGAGAACGTTTGTTGAAGAGGTTGAACCCTCACGCAATAATGTGGCCAAACTGCTTGTTGATATTTTAGAAAACCCAGGCGGTGCTGATATCTATTCGGTTGAATGTGAATATAATAAGTTCAACAATCGCTTCACCGTAGAGCACATTGGTTCGAAATCTCCCATTGCTCGCTTTTATGGAACCTATCCCAACACATACCCCTGCACAGTATCAAGTTATGGCGATAGAGTGAGTGCAGGGTATAACGCCGTATTGTCTTCGGGTAAGCCTCGGGTTGATCATGTGCTGGCGGCTTTCCGTCTGCCAGACAATCAGGTTCATTGGGTGCCCTATCACCGCTTAATCTTGCCTGTTACGGGGGCACACAACTCCGATCGCGTACGTGTGGTATCTCAAATTGCACCGATCACCTTTCAGGTGATTTAGCCCTCAGCACTTACAAGCGTGTCGCCGTCTTGAGCTTGAATACTCTCCTCAACGATTTGTTCGAGGAATGAACGTTCGGCAACTGCAAGATATTCAACCTCCTCAACATTGTCGGAGTGCCAAAGCCAACGTAAAAAACCACGTTCAATATATGGATAGCCCATCCGGCTAGCATAACCACGCGTCGCCATGTGAAAGCCTGTCAGCGCCCAAATAGCATCAGGGTTCCATTTGCACAAAACCAGCAATGATCCCAGCCGCGAAAACAGTTCAATGACACGGCGGTTTTTGACTTCGCGGTCAACCCATAGCTCTCCATGATAAACCAAAATTCCTGAGAGCCTATCTGCAATACTCCCCTGCGGCGGTCTAGCATGACTTGGCACCATCAGCTCATTACGGCGCATATAAACGCCGATCATATAGTTGGCGCACCATTCACTCAGGCTGATATCCATCCGATCACAACGATAGGCTTGCAAGCCGACAGTCTTGCCGGTTTCATCGCATAGGCCCATCCAAAAGGCTCTATCGCCAGTGAAGTCACAAACAGTGTGATCATGCATCGGAGCAGGCTCTAGATTTCGTGCAACACGCTTTGTCTTAGCGAAGTCTGCCATATCAGAGCTTATCGTAGTCACAAGCCCCAGGGCACTAAGCTCTTGCTCAAGCTGTGCCACCATTTTGCACACACCAAACGGGTTCGTTAAGCTGCGAAGCTGCTGCATCCAAGATCCTTCAGCTACAAGATATATTACATAAACGGTGAATTAGCGGTGATTCGATAGTTGAGCAATTAAATTGCCGCCAAGGATGCGTAAGATTGCAACTTCAACTTGCGCGACAGTGAAGTTGCCAACCTTGAGAACTAAGCCTCTCTTGGGGAAGGAAGCGTGCCTTATAGGCCATTTTACGTGAGCCCTGAACCAAGAAGCCCAAATAGAGATACGACAAGTTGAGGCGCTGAACCTTTGTAATACAATCAAGAATAATAAAGCTACCCAAACTGCGGCCCGCTTCGCTGGTATCAAAAAATGAATAGATGAGTGAAAGCCCATCATGCAAAACGTCCACCAAAACCGCTGCCGCCAATTGCCCGGCCTGTGGGTGGTTCTTGCCAAAGCGATATTCAAACAACCTTGTATCCACCATGGTTTCATCCACCATCGCAGCAAAATCCAACACACTCATATCGGCCATGCCACCATCCGCATGGCGGGTATCTATATAGGCGCGGAATAAATCATAATGTTCCTGGGTTGCGATTGCCGGCACGGCCCTTGGCACTAAATCCTCATTAGACTTACGAACGCGGCGAAAACTTTTCGTCCACTCAAAGGAATTCACTGGAACCCGCACTGAAGTGCAAGCGCAGCAAGATTCACATCCGGGCCGATAAGCAATATTTTGACTACGTCGAAAACCAGCTTGGGTGAGTTGGCTAATTAACTCCCGCGGATCATTGCCCAAAATATGCGTAAAAACCTTCCGCTCAACCTGCCCAGGCAAATAAGGGCAGGGGCTGGGCGCAGTGATAAAGAACTGCGGGAAGTTTCGGCGCTCGGCGGTCATGGCCAAACTATCCATCTTTATTGAATATGAAGCAATAACATTTGGCTAATTGGCGGTTTTGGTTTTATTGCATATTCAATTCTGGAGTAGCTTCATGCAAAGAAAATGCGCGTTTTTGGGCCTGGGTGTGATGGGCTTTCCAATGGCAGGCCATTTGGCCAAAAAGTCTGGGGCAGCGGTCACAGTTTATAATCGTCACGCTGAAAAGGCTCAAAACTGGTGCAAACTTCATGGTGGCACATCCTTCGCCACCCCCAAGGTTGCCGCACAAGGCCAAGATTTCGTGTTTGCCTGCGTGGGCAACGATGATGATTTGCGCGCCATTACTTTGGGCACAGAGGGCGCATTCCACGCAATGAAGAAGGGGGCGGTTTTTGTAGATCACACCACTGCGTCGGCTGATGTGGCGCGAGAGCTTGCAAGCGAGGCCGCTGCGCGGGGCTTGGGCTTTATTGATGCACCTGTATCAGGCGGCCAAGCCGGCGCCGAAAATGGCACGCTTACTGTGATGTGTGGTGGCGATGAAGCCACTTATGCCAAGGCTGAGCAATACATTATGTCTTATGCGCGCATGGCAAAATTGCTCGGCACATCTGGCAGCGGCCAATTGGCCAAGATGTGCAACCAGATCGCCATTGCCGGTGTTGTGCAAGGTCTGTCAGAGGCCATCGCCTTTGGCATGAAATCCGGGCTCAACATGGAAGATGTGATTGGTGTAATTTCCAAAGGCGCTGCTGGCTCTTGGCAAATGGAAAACCGCCATAAAAATATGATCGCAGGAAAATTTGACTACGGCTTTGCTGCTGATTGGATGCGCAAGGATTTAAGCATCTGCCTTACGGAAGCTCGCAAGAACGGGGCAAAATTGCCAGTGACCGCCTTGGTCGATCAATTCTATGCCGATGTGCAAGCGATGGGCGGGAGCAGGTGGGATACATCAAGCTTGATTGCTAGGCTGACGAGATAGGAACGAAGATATTAGGCCAATGAGATGTTATGCGCGCGCAGCCGCTTAAGGGCAAGTTCTACAACATCTGTTGGAAATCTGTCGCGGTATCGTACGACTAAATATTCCCCCGTGAACTGGGGCATCCCACCTTCAACCAATAGCGTGAATCCATTGGTTACACTGTGACCG
>DATCEN010000156.1:0-2589 GCA_036510015.1 Aestuariivirga sp. | reverse complement strand
GCTCCACGCCATACATTTCAGCGAGATAAAGCCCAAGACCGCCCCAGCCAGAACCAATATCTAAAACCTTCATGCCCGGTTTGAGATTTAGCTTCGCCGCCACATGGCGCTTTTTGGCAAGCTGCGCCTCGTCGAGTGATTGTTTCTCATGCTCAAAATAAGCGCAGGAATACTGGCGATCCTTGTCAAGAAACAGATCATAGAGGTCGCCCGACAGATCATAGTGATGCTTAACATTTTGCCGCGCCCTAGCTTTATCGTTGCGCTGGTCATACCTGCGGCGCGCCATGCGATATTTATAAAGCGTGTCATGCACGATATTGCTGCGGTTCACATTGGCCAGCGATCTTCCGCTCTGGCCGGCATTCCTCAGTGCCAAGGATAGGAAATCGAATATGTTTCCCTCAATCACTTCAAATTCGCCGGACATATAGCATTCGCCCATCTGCAAGTCGGGGTCCAATGCCATTTTGCGCGCCGCTGCGGCTGTATGGAATTTGACGTGAACGTGCTTGCCCGTTCCGTCACCATAGTTTGTGACGCGTCCTTTCCAATCTGTGACAGAGAGATTGCCGATGACAATCAGTTTACGAAGAACGAGATCAAATACCATAATGGTTACTTATCGAAACTCAGTGCGGTATTCAACTGCGTAAAATACTCAGTGTCCACAAAAGGGCCACAATCAGACGCAGTGGCCCAGAGTTTTCCATTCGGCATCAACAAACACAGGCGTGCTTTGCAATACAGCCTTTTGGCTGTCTTTGCAGGCAAAATGATACAGGGCCGAAGTGGCAAGACTTGAGGCATCCTTTTCCTGCTTTGTAGACATGCCGGAAATCTTCACGCTGGTAAAACCATCAGCTTCGGGCGCAAGGCTAACCTGATAGGTTTTACCATTGTAAAACACCGGTTCTGTCTTGGCTTTCAATGCGGTGTTGGCCTCAGCTTGCTTTTCTTGGATGAGGCGAATGCCGCTTGGGTCTTGTGAACAGGCAGCGAGAAGCAGACAGCTGAAGGCGGCGAAGTGATTCATTTTCATAAGTCGGGGTTTAGCCACCCAACCCTTGAGAGCGCAAATTAAAACTGGCATAGACATAAACATGACTTTTGATGCAACTTTATTGCTTTCGCCACGTGCCTCATCGGCTGATGAAGGTGCCATTATCCGCATGTCGCAAAAGACCCGCGACTTGAGGGCCAAGGGGCATGACATTGTGGCATTGACCATTGGTGAACCGGACTTCGATACGCCGGAAAACATCCGCAACGCCGCCAAACTGGCACTCGATCAGGGCTTCACACACTATTCTCCTGTGGCTGGGATTGCCGAATTACGTGAGGCCATTGCCGAAAAGCTGCGCCTTGAAAATAGTTTGAACTATCAGGCCGCCAATGTGGTTCTAGCCAATGGCACCAAGCAGGCGATTAACAACGCGGTGTTGTCACTGATCGGCCCTGGCGATGAGGCCATCGTGCTTGCACCCTATTGGGTGTCCTACGAAGGCTCAGTGAAATTGGCAGGCGGCAAATGTGTGGTGGTGCATTCCACCGTGGCCGAAAATTACAAACCGCCGATAGAGCGTATTGCAGCAGCGATTACGCCCGCAACCAAGCTGATCTTTCTGAACTCTCCCGCCAATCCAAGTGGCGCGGTGTGGAGCAGGGCAGAGTTGGAAGCGCTGGCAGCTGTGGTGCGCAAGCATCCACGCCTCATGGTGCTATCTGATGAAATCTACGAATATATTTTATTTGATGGCGAGATGGTTAGTTTTGGCGCGCTGCCCGGAATGCTCGAACGCACCATCACCTTGAATGGGTTTTCTAAGGGCTTTGCCATGACAGGCTGGCGCTTGGGTTATGCCGCTGGCCCGTTGCCTGTGGCCCAAGCGATGGGGCGGATGCAGAGTATTATCTCGGCAGGTGCCAATATGTTTGTGCAAAAGGCGGCTGTTGCTGCCCTTAAAGGCCCCCGCGATGAAGTGGAGCGCATGCGAGCAACTTACCAACGCCGCCGTGACATGGTTTTGGCCTCATTGCGGGCCATAAAAGGCGTTGCCATCGGGCCCATCCCCGGCACGTTCTATGCTTTTCCAGATGTCTCGGCCTTTTTGGGCAAGCGCGTAGGCAACCATGTGATTGATACAACAGATCAGCTGTGTGATTGGCTGCTGGAAGTGCACGGGCTAACGCTAGTGCCAGGTACGGCCTTTGCAGCCCCCGGCTCCATCCGTCTTTCTTTTGCGGCCAGTGAGGCGGATATAGAAAAGGCGATGGCGCGGTTGCGGGTGGGCTTGGCACAGCTGGCTGGTTGACAAATCGTGGCCGCCGTGGCCTTTAGCGCCAGAAATCTGAGGAATAACTGATGACCCACGCTTACCGCTCCCACACTTGCGGCCAATTGCGCAACACAGACGCAAACGGCACCACCCGCCTTTCCGGCTGGGTGCACCGCGTGCGTGACCATGGCGGCGTGTTGTTCATCGATGTGCGTGATCATTACGGCATGACACAAGTGGTGGCAGACCCAGACTCTGCCTCATTCAAAGTGGCAGAAAGTGTGCGCTCTGAATGGGTAATCAAAGTTGA